>JAAYLO010000274.1 GCA_012521855.1 Halanaerobiaceae bacterium | reverse complement strand
GGTCTCTTTCATCTGCCCGTTATCTGAACCGGCCCTTGAAAAAGATATAAATAACAACTTCTGTGCCCTGGTCATGGCCACGTAAAAGAGCCGGCGCTCCTCTTCAATTGCATATGGGTTCTTTCCTGTCTCCGCCTCCTCAATACTCTTTTGATGTGGAAACACACCCTCTTCTGCAGCCAGTACAAAAACAACGGGAAACTCCAATCCCTTGGAGGCATGTGCAGTCATTACCTTGACGGAATTCTCCCTATTCTCATCCAGTTCATCCTGGTCACCCATCAGTTTATTTACCAGCAGATAGTCATGCAAATTGCGTTCTGGATTATACTTCTGATAATTCCTGATATCATCCAGGAACATATCAAGGTATTTCTCTCTTTCAGCCGGATTACTCATTGTATCAGTAATCTTTTCTCTAAAACCAACAATATCTATCAATTCCTCTATGGTGTCCACTAAGGGCATCTTTTTCTGCCGCAATCTATTAAGGGGATTTAAAATAGTCCACTTAAATTCCCTGATATTCTCCCCTTTTTTCTTTCCGATACCCTTGACAACTGTGGGGTTTCCAAAGACCTCTGTTATCTCCATCTCATTCTCTATTGCATATTTGTTCATTTCACTGAAGAGTATCTCCCTAACCCCTTCAACATCTCTATGAAAGACCCTTTTCAGGGCCAGCCTGTCATTGGGATTGATGAGGAGTCTCATATAATTTATCAGATGGCTGATCTCCTGTCTGTCAAAAAAACTGACTCCCCCGATTACCTGATATGGGATATGAGCCCTGGGTAGTTCCCGCTGGATAAAAGTCGATTGATAATGGCTCCTGCAAAGTATAGCAATATCACCATACCTGTAATTATAATAATTCACCAGGTCATTTATCCTTCTGGCTATATACCTGGCTTCTACGGCAGTACTGGTAGCCTCTGTAATAAAGACAGAGGCTCCGTCTTCTTCCTCGGTCCAGGCTGCCTTCTCCTTGTTCTGGGAATTGTTTTTGATCAATTGATTGGAAACAGTGATAATATTATTCGTACTCCGGTAATTCTGTTCCAGCTTGATTACCCGGGCTGAGGGATAGTCCCTTTCAAAATCAAGGATATTACTAATATCAGCCCCCCGGAAACCATAAATACCCTGCCAGTCATCACCGACTACAAAGATATTGTCCTCTGGTTTAGCCAGCATATTACACAAACGATACTGGGCATGGTTGACATCCTGATATTCATCAACCTGTAGATATTGAAACTTTTCCTGATAATCTTTCAGTACCCCTGGATATTCCTCAAAAAGTTCGATGGTCTTCTTGATAAGGTCATTGAAATCAAAGGAATTGTTGTTTGCCAGGACCCGTTCATACTCCCTGTAGATTGCTGCTACATGCTGATAATACAGCTTTGACCTCTTATCTTCCCTGGCATATGTCTCAATCATTTTTTCCGGTCCAACCAGGTTTATCTTGCCCTTTTCAATCACGTGATAGATAATCTCCGGGTTATATTCTAAACTATCCAGATTAAATTCAAATAAGATATCTTCTATGATATCAATAGAATCTGTTGTATCATAGATCAGACAGCCTTCAAACCTGTCCACCTTCTGCAGGTTATCCCGTAAAATCCTGAGACAAACACTGTGAAAGGTCCCCAGCCACATATCCCTGGTCTTTTCTTTTCCCAGCAGCCCTGTTATTTTCTTCTCCATATCCCGGGCAGCTTTATTGGTAAAGGTAACAGTCAATATATTCTCCGGCTTTACGCCGTTATGTATCAGATTAGCCGTCCTGCAGGTCAGTGTTCTGGTCTTCCCGCTGCCCGCACCAGCCAGTACCAGGACAGGTCCAGCCAGGGATTCTGTTGCTTTTTTCTGTTCCGGATTCAGGCCTGTCAAGTAATCCATATCTCAACTCTCCCCTGTTTATAGCTATATTTTTTTCAACAACTCTGTTATTATAACTCAAGTTCAGCTTTTATTACAATAGAAAAAGGAGATATCATACTTTTGGGAAGATTAGAACTCTTTGCAGGACAGAATAGAGGACTCCTGGTCAGTAAATAATAAAGACATGATAACTCGATTCTTTGTATACGGACTTGCAGGATGGTGTATGGAGATCTTCTGGACAGGACTGGGTTCACTGGTGAGGGGTGAAGCAGAGCTCAGGGGCTGGACCTATCTTTGGATGTTTCCCATCTATGGACTGGCAATCTTGATGGAGCCGATACATAATCAGATAAGGGACTGGCCCTTTTACCTCAGGGGTATCGTTTATGTTTTCTTTATCTTCATGATTGAATACACAACGGGATGGATTCTGAGAAATACCATCAGCCTTTGTCCCTGGGATTACAGTCATTCTGCTTACTCCATTAACGGCCTCATCAGGCTGGATTATGCTCCAGCCTGGTTTGCGGCAGGCCTTATATTTGAAAAAATTCATGACCTCTTACTTAGAATCAATATTTGACCTCAGCTTTTTCTCTATTATCTTCAGATTTTCAAGGGTTTCTGCAGATAGATTGGAAAGGAGTTTCTCCCTCATTTCCAGTGAGAGGCTCACTCTGTCGATATTCTCCCATTCCCCGGCAGCCCTGTGCCAGTTTATCTTCCTGTTTTTAAAATAAAGGTCATAATCCACCAGCCGGTTACCTTCACTATCATATTCAAGGCTGAGGAGTATACCCTTGATCTCCTCTGGTGAGAGAAAGGTAAAAAGCCTTATTTGATAGGCAACTACTGATAATAAAGCAATGGCATGGTCTCTGGTCCAGGATTCACCCAGTATAAATCCTGCTTCCAGATCAGATAAGACCATGCTCAAACGCTGATACTGCAGTTTATAGTTTTCACGGGAATCATAAATATTTATCCTCAACTCATACCACTCATCTATGTCCAGACCGTGAGTAATATATCTCACTGCATCCCTTCTCAATTCCTGGACCAGTTTTTCTACAGGCCTCTTTATCAGGAGATTCTCCTTTATCAGGTCAAGGGAATGTATCTTGTTCCGGATGGCCTTGTCCGTAAAACTCAAGATAGTTTCATCTGCAGTCCCCTTTTCTATAGCCTCATATAGACTGACCGGTTCTGAGTGATACCTTTCCCTGATCTGTTCTATGACTTTATTAGCTTTTTCAGGGATCCTCATCACGATCTGGCCTGCCCCTGAATCAATCCTTATGATATTGTCAGTGAGACCGTTATTAATCATCTCAGAGATTACTACCAGAGGACTGTGCGGGACATAGATTACTCTCTCTGTACTCCCCACCCTTCTCTTTGTTTTGTCAATGGGAAGGAAAACAATAGTGTCATTTTCTCCGCTTTTTTCTAAAGCATCGGAAAGTTCTGTCGATTCTCCGCCAGAAAGATTGATCAGGAAATTCTCCAGAATTGAGGGATTAAGGGAATGGAAAAACAAATACCGAGGGCCTTTACGGGCAAAGATCATAAAATTCCCCCTTTAAGGTAATTTCAGCCTCCTATACCCCCTGTTAAAATCGGTCTCTCCCGGATAAGAAATCTTAAAGATTTCCCGGGAAGGTAATAAAATTATATTAAGATTCAGGAGTCCGTTCAGGAACAACTTATTATCACTATCTTTCAAACTGTTGTCATGACCATATAAGCTCATCAAAGTATTATCAGGCAGATCCTCCAGATAATGGGCTAAACCAATATCAGTACCGCCAATATTGATAATATCCCCTTCTTCCTTGAGCTTTATATCTCCGCCGACATATTCCCTGAGACAATCAATGGAATCATGATTGCCCGGTATAATATATTTTTCTGCCCAGTCCCTTTTCTTCAGTTCTTTTATAAATTTCTGCAGACTCCTTTGATAGGCCAGTATTGATCCCCCTGCGGCCAGTTTTATATTATCAACAATATCACCGGTATGAATGATATAATCAGGTTTCAGCCTGTCAATTACCGAAAAGATAAAAGGATAGATAGCGTCCGGTGTATCGCTGATATGAAGCAGAGTTACCTGTCCCTTCTCCCTTATTTCATCCAGCTCATACAGAGGGTCCATTATTTTCCTTGAAAACTTATATACGGTATTCATTAAACTGTTTATGATCTGTCATCCTCTCTTCTTTACTACTCTCCTGTCTTTTATTATATATTTTATTTTACGGAATGTCCAGTATTTATCCTCTATTTTTATTTTTTAAGGAAATTTTATCTAATTATTATTCATGCCCTCATCAGGCGGGCTGATCACTATCCTGTCCTCATCCATCTCCAGCACGGCCTTATCCCTGATTCCAAGTTTCTTACGGTACTCTTCAGGGAGCTGCAGCCTGCCGGCTGAATCAACCACCACATACTTGCTGTGGGAATTGTCATCATCCAGACCACGGGCCAGATCCTGATAATCTATATCCCTGTTACGGACACTCTCTGTGCTTATTTTCCCATCCCGGATCTCCACAGCCCTGTCCACTGCACCGGCCAGGCTGCGGTCATGTGTCACCACAATTATTGTTATGCCGTAATCCCGGCAGACCCTTTTAAAGACCTGAAAGATCTCTGAACCGGTCTTCGTATCCAGTGAACCTGTCGGTTCATCAGCCAGTAATATCTGGGGCCTGTTGGCAAGAGCTACCGCTATTGCCACCCTCTGCTGCTGCCCGCCTGAGAGCTCAAGGGGGTAATGGTCCATCCGGTCAGACAAACCGACTGCTTCCAGCAATTCCTCTGCCCATTCCCTGGTCTTTTTCTTGCCCTTAAGGATCATGGGCAGGCGGACATTTTCCAGGGCAGTAAGATGCGGGAGGAGGTTTCTTCCGGTATTCTGCCAGACAAAGCCGACTGTCTCCCTCTTGTAGAAGATTTTATCCCGGTAACTCATTTTGTTGAGATTCCATCCAGCCACCCTGACCTGGCCTCCTGTAGGGGTATCAAGGCCTCCAAGGATATTGAGAAGGGTGGATTTCCCGCTGCCGCTGCTTCCGATGATACCGACCATCTCCCCTTTTTTGACCCTTAGCTCCAGTCCCTGTAAAGCAAAGACCTCTATTTCCGCTATTTTATATATTTTCACCAGATTCTCACAGACTATTATATCTTCATTTTCCAGGCTCATCCTTTTCTGCCTGCTGAAAAAACTGTCATAGACATGTGTGATTAAACTGCTGATTACACCTGAATTTTGATTTATCTTTGTTTCCATCATGCTTCCTCCCCGAGTTTGATGGCTTCATGGAGTTTCAGCCTGACCAGGATGACACCGAGAAAGACAAGGCCGATAACCAGTGTCCCGCCGAGAATGATCAGGATATTTCTGATATCTCCTTTCTGGATTACTATCCGGAAACCGGGAACAATACCCTCAAGGTTCTGGCTTATCTGCAGAAAAGGCATAAATACCCTGCTGGCTGTTATTCCATAAATAGTCCCCAGGACAAAACCGATACCGACTGTCAAAACCTGTTCCAGTGTCAGTATTGAGATCAATTGGGAAATTGACAGGCCTATCGCCCTCATGACCCCGAACTCGAGCAGCCTTTTTCTCAGTGAAAGGAAATTATAGAGAAAAAAGCCCATAACTGTAATTATGACAGCAACCACAAAGCCGATAGACAGGATCCCGAAGATCCCCATCCGCTGCGGGTCTCTTTTCCCCTCAATGATCTGGTTTGATGTATTTACAACCCTGGTCACCCAGATATTATTCTTCTGTAATTCATCTATTATCAGCTGGATAGAGGCATCTTCTTCCAGGCTCAGCCAGACATCATAAGGTTCAATGATGTATTGTGACTGGAAATAGTCCAGATTTCCAACCAGTAATGGAAAGGATTCCGGATAAATGGTCGGCCAGTAATCAATAATTCCGGCCACGATAAAATCAATATCCTTTCTTCCGACACTGAATGTAATCCAGTCCCCGATCTCCAGCCGGGCCTCTTCATAAAACTCCCTGTTGATAAGGGCTGCCTGTTCATGGC
>JAAYLO010000273.1 GCA_012521855.1 Halanaerobiaceae bacterium | reverse complement strand
TTCAATCTCTATTACCCTTTCCAGCAGGGGTACTGCTTCCTCATACCTGTCCTCTGTCTCTGACAGATAAAAAGCATAATCATTCAGGATCAGGGCATAGTCTTCTCTTGTCATATCCCGGGGAATGTTTTCCATGATATCCTGGATACCGCTCTCTTCCAGTACCTTGATGGCCTCTTTTACTTTACCGCATCTATATAGTTTCAATGATTCCTCGTGTGCTTCAATTATATTTTCTGCTGAAACAGCAGAACTTATTGATGCAATGGTGACAAGTAATGTTATTATAAGTGTGATCAGGGTTTTCTTTTTCTTATCCATTTAATTAAAATCCACCCTTTATTCTAATAACTGTTAATATTGTCCATTATAAAACTGCAATTTTTACTAATAATATTATTTCTGTATATTTTCATAAAATCCTTCCTTTTTTATCATATTCATATCCCCAAAAAAATAGCCTGCTTACACAGACTATTTTAATCCGGATATTGATGTTAATCTTTTTATTTACCGGGATCAGGCACTGGCACTTAAGAGATTCATAAACTCCTCTCCTGTAATGGTCTCCTTTTCCAGGAGATACCTGGCCAGTTCATGGAGTTTATCCTTGTTTTCCTCCAGAATCCTGATTGCTTTTTGATGACAGGACTTGATGATCTTCAGAACCTCTTCATCTATCCTGGCGGAGGTATTTGCTGATACAAGGAGAGTGCTATCTCCACCCAGGTATGGGTTGTTTACAGTCTCCAGAGCCATCATATCAAACTCTTCACTCATCCCGAATCTGGTCACCATATTTCTGGCCAGTCTGGTAGCCTGCTCTATATCATTGGCAGCACCGGTTGTTACTGTATCAAAGACAATCTCTTCTGCAGACCTTCCTCCCAGCAGTGTAGTTATCTGTTCAAGGGCTTCTTCTTTTGACATCAGGACCCTCTCATCCTGGTCAATCTGCATTGTATAACCAAGGGCACCTGATGTTCTGGGGATAATGCTTATCTTGTGGACAGGAGCGGTGTGTTTCTGTTTTGCAGCGACCAGGGCATGGCCGATTTCATGATAAGAGACAATGAGTTTGTCTTTTGTTGAAATGACGGCATTTTTTCTCTGATAGCCTGCAATTACAAGCTCTACAGATTCCTCCAGGTCTTCCTGCAGGACATATTTTCTCCCCATTCTGACTGCCCTTAAGGCCGCTTCATTTACGATATTTGCCAGATCTGCGCCTGATGCACCTGAGGTTGCCCTGGCAATGGTACTGAAATCAATATTATCAGCCAGCTTGACTTTCCGGGCGTGTAATTTGAGGATGGCTTCCCGGCCTTTAAGATCAGGCAATTCTACAGGAACCCTTCTGTCAAATCTTCCAGGGCGCAGCAATGCCTTATCAAGGGTCTCAGGCCTGTTGGTGGCTGCCAGTATTACAACACCCTTTCTGCCATCAAACCCATCCATCTCTGTCAGGAGCTGATTCAGGGTCTGTTCCCTTTCCTCATTACTGACTGGCCCGGAATTACGGCTCTTGCCGATAGTATCTATTTCATCAATGAAAATAATACAGGGCGCCTTTTTCTGGGCCTGGTTGAATAAATCCCTGACCCTGGCTGCACCCATACCGACAAACATCTCCACAAATTCAGAACCAGAGATGGAGAAAAACGGAACCTTTGATTCCCCGGCTACAGCCCTGGCCAGAAGGGTCTTGCCTGTTCCCGGAGGCCCTACCAGGAGGACCCCCTTGGGGATAGCAGCCCCGATTTCTTCATATTTTTTTGGATTGTGAAGAAAATCAACCACTTCCTGCAGGGCTTCTTTCGCTTCATCCTGTCCTGCTACATCAGCAAATGTCTTTCCCGTTTCTGCCTCTACATATATTCTGGCATTACTCTTCCCGAAGGACATGACCCCGCCGGGTCCGCCCATCTTCTCCTGCATTTTCCTTGCTAAAAGCTGACCCAAAGCAATAAAAATGACTAATGGAAGTATCCAGTACAGGAAAAACTCCAGAAGGGGTGAACTCTCTTTCGGGATAACCCTGCCGAATTTTACACCTGCATTATAGAGACGGTTTACCAGGTCAGGGTCATCCATCAGTCCGGTCACATAGATACTGCCCTGGCCCTGTCCATCTTTTATCACAAAGGCAATCTGTCTATCCTGAACCTCTACAGTCGTTACTCTGCCATTCTCCACTTCCCGTAAAAAGGTCCCGTAGTCAACCTGGGTAACATGCCGTTTCAGGAACATGGGGATAATGAAGGTATTAATCAGCAAGACAACAGTCATCACAATTATGAGATAATAAATGAATGGTTTTTTGGTATTCTTTATTTCCACTTCCAACTCTCCTCCCGTATTATTCTCCAGCTGCTATTTTCTGTAAAAGATCATTTAGTTTCTCTATACCGCTGATAATCTCCTGACAGGCTTTTTCTGAGTCCTGACGGATTCTCTCTGCAATTACTTTATCCAGTCTTTCATCAATCTCCAGAAGGATTTTATTCCCCCTGTCAGTCAGGACTACCATTACTATTCTTTCATCTTCCTGCCTTCTGGACCTTTCTACCAGTCCTTCCTTCTCCAGTTTTTTGCAAATAGTAGATATATTGGCCCCTGCTGCATAGATACTTTCTGCCAGATTCCCGATGGAACTTGAGCCGTTATAATACAATTCCATAAGCACCCTGGCCTGCAGCATGGTCAGACCGTATTCCTCGAAAATAGGGTTGAAGAACCTGTTTGTGTTTTCATTTATCTTCCTGGTATATTCCCAGATCACCTTTTTGAATTCTGAAATATTCATATCTTCCTCCAGAATATATATAGTTTT
>JAAYLO010000272.1 GCA_012521855.1 Halanaerobiaceae bacterium | reverse complement strand
GTAAAGGACTTACTTAGATTTATTGATAATAGCCCGACTGCTTATCAGGCTGTGGAAAACTCAGCAAATATTTTATTGAATAATGGATTCCGGGAATTGGAGCTTTCTTCACCCTGGTGTTTAAAAGAGAGCAGTAAATATTTTGTCAGGAAGAACAATTCAGCACTGGTGGCCTTTATTACAGCTGCTGATAAGGTGATAGAAAAGGGCTTCCGTATTATTGCAGCACATACAGATACGACTGGCCTGAAAATTAAACCGAATCCTGAAATGATTCAGGAAAAGAGATACTTAAAACTAAACACAGAAGTATACGGCAGCCCGATACTGGATACCTGGTTTGACAGGCCTCTTGCCCTGGCAGGGCGTTTGAGCTATCCGGGGGATAACCCCTTAAAACCCTTATATAAATTAATCAATATAAATAAACCCCTTTTCATAATTCCCGGCTTAGCAATACACATGAAATCAGAAGAAAAAAAAGTTGACAGACAGAAACACCTCCTGCCACTGTGTTCAGTTATTGAAGAGGGACATGCAGAAGAAGAGTTCTTAATGAATTTATTGAGTAAAGAAACTGGTATAAGGGCAGATCAAATAATTGCATATGATTTGTTTTTATATGAATACAAACAGGCTGAGTTGATAGGAGCAAATAATGAATTTATATCAGCAGGAAGACTTGATGATCTGGCAATGGTTCATGCTGCTTTAAATTCTTTAGTGAGGGCAGAAGCAAATGATACTGTATTGATGGTGGTTTTATTTGATAATGAAGAGGTTGGCAGCAGTACAGGACAGGGTGCTGATTCACCATTTTTGGCGAATATACTGGAAAGGATTTTGATGGGCTCAGGGGCTTCACGGGAAGAATATTTCTGTGCTTTAGCCAATTCTTTTTTGATTTCTGCCGACATGGCACATGCCCTGCATCCAAATTTCCCGGAGACAGCTGATCCAACAAACAGGGCCTATCTGAATGGAGGACCTGTAATAAAGATCAGTGCTAACTACAGGTATACATCTGATAGTTATAGTACAGCTGTCTGTAAGCAGCTCTGTAAAAAAGCAGATATTCCTTATCAAATCTTTGTAAATCATTCAGAACAAAGAGGAGGCTCCACTATTGGGCCTATTCTGGCCAGTCAGTTGGACATCAGATCAGTTGATATTGGAAATCCCCTGCTGGCCATGCATTCAATCCGGGAATTGGCTGGAGTTAATGATCATCTATACATGGCGAGATTATTTGAGACATTGTATAATCTTCCCGGCTGATTTTTCCCTGCACCTATTAGATTATATATTCATATCCTGTGAATAGAGGCAATGTTTTTAACTGCATGAAAGGAGGTAATCATGCCTGATTCACTGGATATTGCTAACCGGATATATAATCTTGAATTGCAGATAGCGAGGCTTTATGCCCAGCTGGAAAGTTCAGTCTCTGATCCCAGGTATATAAGATCAGTACAGAATTTAAGGAACCTGCAGAGCAGACAGATCAGTATCCTGTCAGCCTTGATCGACAATCTGGAAGGAGAACAGCCGTCGCCTCCTGCAGGAAGATATCTCGCCCAGCATATATTACAGAGTGGTGAGACATTACGGGTTCTGGCTTTAGAATATGGAACAACTGTTTCGGAGATCAGGAGAGTAAATCCCGGCCTGCCGGAAAGCCCGGCAGCCGGTACACTTGTGAATTTGCCCATCGAAATACCGGAACCGCCTCTTAATTCTATCCGTTATTATGTAAGAAGAGGAGACACTTTATATGAGATTGCTCAGCGTTATAATACAACAGTAGAAACCCTTGTCAGACTCAATAGTATAGATGACCCGGATGTTATCTTTCCAGGAAGGATTTTAATTATTCCAAACAGCAGGGTCTAGAAAGATTAAACTCCTTTATGAGGGAATTATCTCTGAATAAAGGAGTTTTTTATATTTTAGCCTTTATTTATGAATAATAATATTAGGTATTATGAGAGGAGAATAATGATGATATGTTAAAACTGATAAAAAATACTGATTTATATTCTCCTGATTATTTGGGGAAAAAGGATATCCTTATCGCAAAAGATATAATTATAAAAATAGCAGATAGTATTACTATTCCAGAACACTCATTTTATGAAGTAGAGATTATTGATGCTGCAGGCAGAATAGTGGTACCAGGATTCATTGATCTGCATGTCCACCTGATTGGCGGAGGGGGAGAAGGGGGCTTTAAAACAAGGACTCCGGAAATCCAGTTGAGCACTCTTTTAAAGGCGGGAATCACAACTGTTGTGGTGATAGTACAGGCAGG
>JAAYLO010000271.1 GCA_012521855.1 Halanaerobiaceae bacterium | reverse complement strand
GCTGTACACCGCCCAGTTCTGTAATATTTAAATCCTGCTCTTTAAGAGATTTTATTATTTTATCATATAATCCATATTTCTTTATGCTTCCTCCGCCATAATGCAGCAGAATGTTTTTACCATAGTTTGCTGCCTCTTTCCCCACATTCTCCTCTGTGTTTTTTCCAAAGATGATCTTTGTACAGCATTGAAATACAAAGTTCTCCATGGTTATCACTCCTTTTTTCTATTTATGTAGTCTTCAAAAATCTCCTCCTGTGATTTATATTATACCTTTTTACTTCTACTCCTGCAAAAAATATTATATTTTCACTCATACTTTTTCTTTTTACCGCCAATACTATAAAATAAATAACTGTACGGAGGAATACATGATGAAAAAAAACATTATACTATCTATTATTATCACAGTCTGTATCTTATTGACATCCTGTTCGACACTAAAAGAAGATGACAAAGAACCATTTGATCCCCTGGAATCATCTATTTTCAGAATGGCAGAAGTGAAAAATGTCAGGATACTGGAAAAAACAGAAGTAAAATCTGGAGCAAGCGAAAACTATAATACTATTGCTGTATTAAACAGAGGTGATGTTGTCAGGGTACTGGGAAAAGTTGATAACTGGTATGTAATCAGGCTGGAGAATTATCGTATCGGCTGTATAGATGCCGCAAAAACAGAACCGGTTGTTGTAGACAGCCGAAACAGCCGTACTCCTGAACAGGCCACTGAGCCGGAAGGGGGAAATACAGATGAAGGCACGGATCAGGAAACAGAACCACCGGCTCAGCCTCAAAAACCCGCACCTGATCCTGTTGAAAATGTAGACAGCCAGCAGGAAGGCCAGTTGTTGAATCTGATAAATCAGGAAAGAGCCAGAAACGGCCTTCCCGGTTTAAGGTTAGATCCCGAACTGACAAGGGTTGCCAGAATAAAAGCCCAGGATATGATTGACAACAATTATTTCAGCCACTATTCTCCTACCTATGGCAGTCCATTTGATATGATGAATGAATTCAATATCAAATACCAGTATGCCGGAGAGAATATAGCACAAAATACAAGTGTAAACAAAGCCCATACTGCCCTTATGAATTCCAGCGGACACCGGAAAAATATATTAAACCCCAATTTCACCCATATTGGTATCGGAATAAAGAAGGCCAAAAAAGGATATATTTATGTGGAAATGTTTATCGGAGTACCGAAATAGTACTGATTAATGAACTCCCCCCATTCAGGCAGAGGGAGTTCTTCAATAAAAAGACTCCCAAAGGAATTTATTCTTCTTCAAGTTATTTTTCCTGGTCCTTTAAAGAGGAATTTGTATTTATATTCTTTCCAGTAAATAATCCCTGACCTTCTCTATATCGATTCTATCCTGCTCAAGGGTGTTCCTGTCCCTGATGGTTACTTTCCTGTCATCAATAGTATCAAAATCAACTGTTATACAATAAGGTGTTCCTATCTCATCCTGGCGTCTATATCTTTTACCTATACTGCCGCTATCATCATATTCAGTATTAAACAGTGTTTTCAGTCTATTATAAATATCTCTGGCAATTTCAACCAGCTGCTCTTTCTTTGTCAGAGGGAAAACTGCTGCCTTTACAGGAGCAAGTTCAGGTTTCAGATTTAGATAAACTCTCTCTGCTCCATCTACTATATCCTCAGTATAGGCCTCTACCAGAAAAGCCAGTACGAGTCTGTCCACCCCAACAGAAGGCTCTACTACGTATGGTACAATATGTTCACCTTTTTCATGATCAAAAACAGTTAGTTTTTTTCCTGATCGCTCAATGTGAGCATTCAGGTCAAAATCCGTTCTATTGGCAATTCCCCACAATTCCTCCCAGCCAAAGGGGAACTTATATAGTATATCAGTAGTCCCTTTAGAGTAATGGGCCAATTTCTCTACAGGATGATCATAATATTTTAAATTATCTTTTGAAAGCCCTAAATTTATCAACCATTCCATGGGATAATTTCTCCAATAATCAAACCATTCCTCATCTTCCCCTGGTTTGACAAAAAACTCAAGTTCCATCTGTTCAAATTCCCTTACCCGGAATATGAAATTCCCTGGTGTTATCTCATTCCGGAAAGCCTTGCCGATTTGGGCAATGCCAAAGGGCAGGCTTACCCTTGTTGTATCTACTATATTTTTGAAGTTCACAAAAATTCCCTGGGCAGTCTCAGGCCGTAGATAAACCACACTGCTTGAGTCTTCTACAACACCCTGAAAAGTCTTGAACATTAGATTAAATAAGCGGGCATCTGTCCAGTCAATACTTCCGCAGACAGGGCATTTTATCTTGTTTTCATGTATAATTTCTGTCATTTCATCTTCTGTTTTTCCCTCAACATCAATATTGAGGGCATCTTCAATTATGTGGTCTGCCCTGAAACGGGATTTACAGGTTTTGCAGTCAATCAGGGCATCATTAAAACTACTCAGATGCCCGGATGCTTTCCAGGTTTCAGGATGCATTATGATAGCAGAATCTAGACCGACAACATCATCTCTCTCCTGTACAAAATTCTTCCACCAGATATCTTTTATATTTCTTTTCAGTTCAACTCCCATAGGACCATAATCCCAGGTATTGGCCATTCCCCCGTAAATTTCAGAGTTCTGATAAATAAACCCCCGGCGTTTACATAATGCAACAATTTTATTCATTAATTCTTCTCCAGCAATATTTTTGCTCACAATAAATACCCCCTTATTTTTAGTATTTCTTATTATAAATTAAAAAAACCCCAGGTTTATAACCTGAGGGTCCTTATGGGACGGTTCCACCCCAGTTGCTGGACTCGAATATAAAAGACCAGCCGCTTTTTGAATATGTATAGAAAACACTGGTGCCATTTCGCAGATTCGCAGGCTTTCACCATCCCTGCTCGCTTTTTTATCTGCTTATATTCTCCAGTACACACCTATATTTTCTTTTAAAGAAATTCAAACCTGAAAAAGCTTTTAAAAGATTATCAATTATTTTTCAAACAGCCTGGAATACCTCCATTTTTCCTGTGGTATTCAACACAGGCACAGCACAGGCCATGTCTAGGACAACTATAGGAACAGGTACACTCTTCTTCATTAATAGCAATATTGGGACAATCCTCTCTGTCACGTACCTTTGCCATTCCATTACACCCCCTGTAGCAATATTAATAAAAATAGGTTTCCATATAATTCAGCATCTTTATTGTTGCTGTAATTGCAGCAGTAGTTTGATCCGGGTCCAGAGCCTTTGTTCTAAATTCTTCTCCATGATAGTTCCAGGATATTACTGTTTCTACAAAGGCATTGGTTTGGCCGCCAGGTGGTATTGTAACAACATAATCTGTTAATTCCGGCAGCTCTTTCCCTATATCTTTATAAATCTTCGATAAAGCTTTCATAAAAGCATCATACTGGCCATCACCGGTAGATGAAGATTTATAATTCTTATCATTTATATAAATACTTATATTGGCTACTGGTTTTAATCCCTTGGCATAACAGATATAATAATTAGCCAGTTTTACTTTCTCAGAGATTATTCTGCTTCCAATTACCTCTGACACAATATAGGGCAGATCTTCAGGGGTAATATTTTCCTTTTTATCTCCAAGCTCGATAATTCTCTCTGTCACTTTTTTCAATGATTCCTTATCCAGGTGAATACCCAACTGATCCAGGTTTTTTTGAATACTGGCCTTTCCTGAGGTTTTGCCCAGAGCATATGACCGGACACGGCCAAACCGTTCCGGCAAAAGGTCATTATAATACAGATTCCCCTTTTTATCTCCATCAGCATGAACACCTGAAACCTGTGTAAAGACATTTGCCCCGACTATAGGTGAATTTGACGCAATTCTCTCACCGCTGAATCTTTCCACCAGATCACTTATTTCACAAAGTTTTGCTTCATTAACTGATGTCTCATAACCCAGATGGTCATGTATTCCTACAACAGTGGGGGCCAAGGGTGCATTCCCTGCCCTTTCTCCAAGGCCATTGACTGTTGTATGTACACCTGAAATTCCTGCTTTCACTGCTGCTAAAGTATTGGCTATTGCCAGGCCGTAATCATTATGGGCGTGAAAATCAAATTTGTACTCCGGAAACTTCTCCATTATTTTATAACAGTATTCTTCAGCTTTATCTGGATATAGAACACCGAGTGTATCTGGAAGCATATACCTCTTTATACCTTCATCTTTTAGACCCTCCAGTAGTGAATATACATATTCAGGAGAATCATTCATTCCATTAGACCAGTCTTCCAGATAAATGTTCACACTCATATTGAATTTATGGGCATATTCTATAACACTTTTAATATCTTTTAAATGCTCCTGAAGGGATTTCTTTAACTGTACTTCGACATGCCGTAAGGAACCTTTGCACAGTAAATTTACTACCTTCCCGCCGGCTTCATTGATCCAGTCAATTGATTTTTGCCCGTCTACAAATCCCAATATCTCTATTTTTTCAAGCAGATTATTTGCTGCTGCCCATTCCGTAATCTTCTTTACTGCCTCCAATTCTCCATTGGAAACCCTGGCTGAAGCAACCTCAATACGGTCAACTTTCACAGCTTTCAACAACATCTTGGCAATATTCAGCTTCTCTACTTCTGTAAATGAAACCCCTGAGGTCTGCTCACCATCTCTTAAAGTAGTATCCATTACTTCTACTCTCATATCCCAATACTCCTCCCTACTTATAACAGGATACATTTAAAATATTATAGCTTATCTAGATAATAATGTCAACAAGAAAGAATCAAAGGATAGTGTCAAGTTTTCTTTGGATTTTAAAAAAAGACTCCTTCTGTTATTAAAATGCCAGGCATTTTATTGCAGCAAATGCTGCATCTACCTTTCCCCGTCTTAATATTGGCATGACTTCCTTAGCCTCTGGATATAATGAATTTTTCTTTATTAACTCTATATAATT
>JAAYLO010000270.1 GCA_012521855.1 Halanaerobiaceae bacterium | reverse complement strand
GGTTAAGCTGCATCTTCTGATCCCGGAAAACCATGAAAATATTGCTTTATCATGGATGCTGAATTTTCAGTATATTAATGAATACTATGCAAGTATGTACAGAAATTCAAAAGTATTGCCTGATGAGGGCGATGTCTTTATTTTCTCAGATCCTGACTGGCGTCATCCAGAACATCCGCTGGGACTGGCTTTCTTTGATCCAGAGCACAATATAGCAGCTATTCTGGGAATGCGTTATTTCGGTGAACACAAGAAGGGCACACTGACCCTGGTCTGGGGAATTGCAAACCGGAATGGTTATGCTTCCTGCCATGGTGGGTTGAAACGCTATAATATGGATGACAGGAAATATGTTGTGGCTGTTTTTGGATTATCCGGTTCTGGTAAGTCAACAATAACACATGCTAAACATGGTAACAAATATGATGTAACCATACTTCATGATGATGCATTTATTATCAATGATAAAGATGCATCCTCCATTGCCCTGGAACCTACTTATTTTGACAAAACACAGGATTATCCAATGGGCAGTGAAGACAATAAGTATATACTGACTGCACAGAATACTGGTGCAGCACTTGACGAAAATGGCAATATCGTACTGGTTACTGAAGATATCCGTAATGGTAATGGCCGTGCTATCAAATCAAGATTGTGGTCTCCAAATAGAGTGGATAGAATTGATGAAAAGGCAGATGCCATCTTCTGGTTGATGAAAGACCCTACTTTACCTCCAGTTGTGAAAATGAAAGGTGCAGCACTGGCTTCAACAATGGGTGCTACCCTTGCAACCAAGAGAACTACTGCCGAGAGGCTGGCTGAAGGTGTAGACCCGGATGCACTGGTTGTAGAGCCTTATGCAAATCCATTCAGGACCTATCCGCTGAGTGATGATTACTACAAATTCAAAGCCCTTTTTGAGACAGGTGTTGATTGCTATATACTCAATACAGGGGCATTTATGGGTAAAGATATAACTCCTGCTGTAACCCTTGGTATTATTGAGTCGATAATAGAAGGCAAAGCTGATTTCAAGCAGTGGGCTAATTTCTCTGATATGGAGATCTTGGAAATCGAGGGTTATATACCTGATTTCACAGATGAAGAATACAGGAAACAGTTTACTGCCAGAATGAAAGACCGTCTGGAATTTATAAAGAGCAGGGAAACAGAAAAGGGCGGTTATGACAAGCTGCCTGCTGAAGCTCTTGAAGTTATCGAAAAGGTAATCAGCGAGATTTAAATCTTTCACAAAAAAGGCTGTCCTGGAAGACAGCCTTTATCTCTTTTTAGATCAATTTTCTTTAGATAAGTAATTCAATACTATTGGTTTGTACTGTGTATCAATTTTCAGGATGTGATTGACTATCCAGTTTGACAGGAAATCCAGTATTTCCATTGTATAAATATATTGATCTTCATCAAGTTCATCCAGGTCAATTTCACTTATTTTTTCTTTGAACTTCTCGTGTTGAATATGGTGAGAGTGAAGATCAGCGTAGCCCGCTTTTTCCATGAGTTCTTCTTCATAATCAAAGTGATATTCAGTATAATTGTATAAATTGGCTAATAGTTTTCTAAGTTCATCATATTCATCATAACCTGATTCCGTACTCTCCAGTACATCTACAAATTTTCTTCCAATCTCCAATAACTTCTTATGCTGTTCATCTATTTCACTTATGCCGACTGATAATTTTTCGTTCCACTCAAACATAAACTTCCCCCTCCACCGGTATTTTATTTAATTATACCATATTCTAAAAAATCTCACAAATAAAACAAAAAAGCACCGTCGAAACGACAATGCTTTCAGGGGTAATAGTTTCATTATTGTAGAATTATAATTAAACCTTTAGGGTATCATCGATCATTTTAAAGGTATTTTCAGTTTCAGCATCTACCTTAATGGGCAGGTTGTTTTCTATTGATTTCAGGATATCAAAGGCCATCTTTAGATCACCATATTCTATCTCCGGAGTAACAGAAATTTCTTCATATCCCATCATGGCATTGTAGAAATTCAGTAATTCATTATAATAACTCCGTCCGGCCTGATAAGGTATTTGTTCTGAATGGCCATTGTAATAAGAAATATTGATGATTCCGCAGTTTTTTTCTTCCAGGTATAGTTCACCATTATTACCAAAGATCCTGAGGCCGATTAAGGGTTTTTGTGTCTCTTTCCCGTCAGTGTAGTAGGAATAATGACCTATTACACCATTCTGGAATTCAATCTGAGTATTTATTACCCGGTAGGGACAGAAATCTTCCTCCTGTGGGCTGCCCATGGCATAGACCTGTTTTGCGGCACCAAAAATATGTCTTAATGCAGCCAGATCATGGATGGCGGCATCCAGGAAGGTCCCGCCGGGGTACTCAGGATGTTGTCTCCATTCTTTAGCAGCAAAGCTGTCTTTTTTCATCTCCTCTTCAAAATCTACAGATTGGTTGTAGATAAAATAGGCTGTATCACCTATTTTGCCCTGTTTCAACAGTTCCCTGATTTTATTTATCCCCTCATCATAGCGGTAATTTTCGGCTACCATCATATGGACCGGGTGTTTCCGGTGGAGCTCCAGCAGTTTTTCCGCTCCCTTCATTGTGGCAGCCATTGGTTTTTCAGCGATAAGATTTATTTTGGCATTAACTATTGCAGCAGCAATATCATAATTTTCTGTAATGGGTACCAGTAGATCTACAGCATCGAGTTCTTCATTTTTTAACATTTCATTATAATCATCATAGACTTTGCTTTCATCAAGATTGATCTTTCTGGCAAAATCCAGGGCTTTATCCCTGGTCCGGTTACAGAGTGCAGCAATTTCGTATTTATCGCCCAGTTCCTGTATTGCCGGCCAGTGGAGTCTTTCCCAGGCCATACCCGCACCGATCACACCGAGGCGTATTTTTTTCATAAAATCCTCCTTTTGAATAAAAATTTTATATTATTATGTGTAAATAAAGCTTTTATTATTTATTTTTTTGATAGTATTCCTTTCCCGGAAACTCCAGAGGAGCCTGAATAATTCAGCAGGAAAAATTCTTTCTATAAAGAAATATACAGTAAAGAAATATACAGAGAATTGGATGTATAGGGAGAAAGAAAAAACATGGAAGAGAAAACAGCGGGGATTTTCAATAAAGAGCCCCAAAAAGAAAGGCCTATCTTTTTAGATAGGCCTTAATATTTGTCATATATATGGTGC
>JAAYLO010000024.1 GCA_012521855.1 Halanaerobiaceae bacterium | reverse complement strand
CTGCTAACTGAATCCAGTATCAGGATTTTTTGTTTTGGATTAGATTACAAAGACCATTATTATCACTTAATTACAAAAAACGATAGAAAATAATACCAAAATATGTTATATTATTTTTGTTTGTTTATTATTGCAAAAGGGAGTGATTTCTATGATATAGATAGTGGATCGAATTAGAGGAAATGCTTTACATACTTATTAGAGTTTAAAAAAGGAGGGGTGAACAAATATGGTGTATATTTTAACAATTCTCACCTGTTTACTTGGCTGTGGTATTTTAGTGGGGATCAAAATACTTTTTGCCTTTGAACTCACTTCATTCAGTCTGTTTTTTATTGTTCCGGTTGGTGCCATGTTTTCCAGTGCTGCTATATGTTCCGGATATCCTTTCGGCATTAAAAAGAATAATATAAAGCCATCAAAAGGGCAGGTAATAACAGTACTCATACTGGCAGCATTGATGTTTTTTGTGTTACAGTATGGATATTATATGGTTACATATCTTGATGAAGATTATCATATAAACTACAGGTTCCAGGGGGACCATATCAGTGAGTTTGTTTTTATAGATTCAGGTAAAGAGATAAATTTTTTAAGATTCCTGGTTCATTCAATTAACACACAGACCATTACTTTCAGTTATAGAAGTCTTTCAGAGTCGGTAGAAGCCAATAAAGTTGTCAACTGGGTCTTCTTTGTTCTTGATTTTATAGGATTCCTGGCAGGGGGATATATCATTTATTATTATTTAGTGAGCAGTGCGATATACTGTGATAATTGTAATAAGTATATGAAGAAGAAAAAGATGATAAGATTAACAGGCAATATTCAGGAAAAGCTTAATATCCTGAAAGAAAGTATCGAGAATAAAGATATTTCAAGGATAAAAGAGCTTATCCAATCAAATGTAACAGAAAAAAAACCAGAAGAAATGTATGTCGATACTATACTGAATTATTGTGAGGATTGTAATGACGGATATTTGATTTTTGAGTTTTTTGTAGAGACAAGGAAAGGGAAGTTTGTCCAGGATGGTAAGAGGACTATAAAAGTGAGAATCGATAATGAGATCGTAAAAAATTTGGTCCAGTAAATAGTCAGTGCATATAAAGAGACAGCCTGTATAAACAGGCTGTCCTGCTGTTTTCATAACTGGATAATGTTATCTAAATTTGATATAATTTAGATATATAAATTGCATAAATCAAGAAAAAGCAATTTTGGGGGTATTTAAAATGACAGAAGGAAGAGGACCTCTTGCTCCAAAAGATCCGGTAGAGAGAAGCAGGCTTTATATTATGCTGGACACAGTAATTGAAGCGAGTCCCCGTATGAAAGGGAAAGCTTCACAGGAGATTTTTCTGGACGGGAGGCTGGTAAGTAAGGCAAAATATGTTGGCGGTGTTACTGATGAAAAGATATTGGGGCTTCTGGAAAGCTGTACCGGCTTTCATAAACTGGTTCATAGTATAGGTGTTTCTGTAAAAGCAGATAAAGAATATGACGGGGATATCGATTTTGTATTGCAAAATTACGGGAAAGGGGAAGCCTATGAAAGCGGTACCCTGATAAGGGTTCCCTGTCCAACTGATGGTACTGAGCTGATACTTGAGCTTGATGATTATGACTGGTCTACAGACGATGAT
>JAAYLO010000023.1 GCA_012521855.1 Halanaerobiaceae bacterium | reverse complement strand
CAGAGGCTAAGGAAGTCATGCCAATATTAAGACGGGGAAAGGTAGATGCAGCATTTGCTGCAATAAAAAGCCTGGCATTTTAATAACAGAAGGAGTCTTTTTTTAAAATCCAAAGAAAACTTGACATTATCATAAATAATAAAATAACAAAAATAAAAAAATTATAGCAGGAAAATTTAAATATATATTGAATAAATATATATATGGAGAGATACAGAAAAAAGGAAGGAAAGGGGGAGGGAGAGAATTTTCAAACTATAAATAACATTTTGAGAAGTTTGTGTAAATAATAACATACCTAAAAATGGAGGAGATATTATGAGTGAAACAATGAAAGCATTAGTTTACAGAGGTCCTGAAAAAATAGCTCTGGAGGATGTTCCTTTACCAAAAATCATTGAACCAGATGATGCCATTATCAGGGTAACCACTTCGACAATTTGTGGAACAGATATTCATATCTGGCATGGAGGAATGCCTGAAGTAGAAGCACCTCGTGTACTTGGTCATGAATTTGTCGGTGAAGTAGTAGAAATCGGGCCAAGTGTCCGCAATGTAAAAGTAGGAGATAAAGTAGCAGTATCCTGTGTGACACAGTGCGGGGAATGTTTCTATTGTGTCCGGGGTATTTATTCCCACTGTACAACGGGCAGCTGGATTTTCGGTTATATGATAGACGGCTGCCAGGCTGAATATGTACGGGTCCCTCATGCTAATATGGGTCTTTTCAAAATTCCTGAAGGCTTGACTGAGGAAGATGTCCTTTTTGTAGGGGATATTCTTTCTACAGGGTACTTTGGTGCAGAGAATGCGAAAATTGAGCCTGGAGATACTGTTGCAGTTATGGGCTGCGGACCTGTAGGTATGTGTGCAATGCTGACTGCCCGTTTATGGGGTCCAGCCAGGATAATTGCCGTGGATGTAAATGAAGACCGTCTGAAGGTAGTGCTGGATGAGGGAATAGCTGATATGGCTCTTAATCCTATGAAAGAAAATGTTGCAGAAAGAATAAGGGAATTAACAGACGGCCGCGGTGCTGACAGGACTATTGAGGCAGTCGGTGCAAAACCAACCTATGAAATGGCTCTGGAAGCTGTCAGACCAGGCGGGAATGTATCAATAGTCGGGGTATTTGAACAGCCTCAGGAACTTGCAATGAACAAATTGTGGATAAAGAACATCACTATCAGCATGGGCCTTGTTAATGCAAATAGAATCCCTGAATTAATTAATTTGATCAGGGAAGGAAAGATAAGCACAAACTTCCTGATAACACACCGGGCACCCTTAAATGATATACTTGAGGGTTATGATGTCTTTGGAAACAAAAAAGACAATTGCCTGAAATGGATAGTTACTCCTTATCAGAGGTAAGAGTAAGGAGTTTATAGATCTCTCATTTTTTTAGAGGAGATAATAAATGTGTATAAAAAATACCATAAAATACTTGACTTTTGACATGGAATTGTCTATAATAAAATTAATAATAATAATGAATATTATTACTAAAAAGGATGGGGAGTGATAGAATGAGATTAGCTGAGCAGGTTGCTGTAGTTACTGGAGCTGGTTCCGGCACGGGAAAATAAATAGCCAGGCTTTTTGCAAAGGAAGGGGCAAAGGTTGTGGTATCAGACATAAATATCAATACAGCCAATGATGTCGTAAATGATATAGTTTCCTGGGGAGGAGAGGCTGTTGCCGTAATGGCAGATGTAGCAAAAGAAGAAGATATTCAAAACTTGATTGATACAGCTGTTGAGAAATATGGAACACTGGATATATTAGTTAATAATGCCGGTATTATGGATAATTTTGTTTCAGCAGGTAATTTGACAGATGAACTTTGGGAAAAGGTATTTGCAGTTAATTCAACCGGACCAATGAGAGCAATCAGGAAAGCCATCCCTATTTTTCTGGAAAAGGGTAAAGGAGTAATCATTAATATTGCTTCTGTTGGCGGCTTATACGGCTCCCGGGCCGGTGCAGCATACACAGCTTCTAAACATGCTGTAATCGGATTGACAAAGAATGTAGGTTTCCAGTACGCCAACAGGGGAATTCGTTGTAATGCAATAGCACCAGGCGGAGTAAAGACCAATTTAGGAGATACAATAACTGATTCGGATAAATTCGGAATGGAAAGGGCAACTGCCGGTGCAGTCATAAATCCAAGGTTCGGCGAATCAGAAGAGATTGCACAAATCGCTTTGTTTCTCGCCTCAGATGAGTCCAGTTTTATAAATGGTGCGGTAATTACTGCAGACGGTGGTTGGACTGCATATTAGAGATAACCCTGAAAGAAAATACATAGAAGACCTCACACCAATTTATAGTGAGGTCTTTTATGTATTCAGATAAAAAAATTGAAATAAAAGAGGAAATATAAACAGTATCCAGAATATAATATTTGTTGCTTAAGTATTTTTATTCTTTTTTAAAAGCAAAAACAGCTATATCCAGGAGAGGAATAGGGGAGAGGAAATATTTTTGAGAAGAGAGCAGAGAGGAGTTGTTTTTTTTGCTGGGAATATTTATAAACTCTTTGATAATCGGATTTTCAGGAGCGGTAATGCCAGGTACAGTCCTTACCTATACCATTGACAGGAGTATGCGTTACGGCTCCAGAGCAGGTTTTCTGGTTTCACTGGGTCATGCTTTACTGGAGCTCATACTGGTAATTATGATTTATCTGGGGCTTGGTAAATTACTGGCCAGTGATATTATCAGAATGATTATCGGAATCATTGGAGGACTGGTCCTGCTCTATTTAGCTTTTGATATGCTGAGGGGTGTTTGTCTGGACAAAGTTAGGCTTGACCTGAGCGGGGAGAGCAGTAAAGGACAGAAAAATATGTTTCTGGCGGGGGTATTATTGAGTGCAGCGAATCCGTATTTTTTGATCTGGTGGGCTGCAGTAGGTCTTTCCTTAATAATGAAATCCTATGATTCTTTCGGTCTTTCAGGAATCTGTTTTTTTTATCTTGGGCATATCCTGGCAGATATCTCCTGGTATAGTTTTGTCTCCATAATTATAAGTAAAATGAGACACCTGATAAAACAAAAAACATATAGGGGGATTGTAACAGTTCTGGCCTTATTTCTGTTGTTTTTTGCCATAAAATTCATTATTGAGGGTATGGGCTATATTTAAATATAATTAAAATGGAGAAATATTTTATTCCATCTTCTATCTTGACAGTAGGAGTACATGGTGTTATAATACTAATTGTCACAAGTCAAATATTATCTGCCGGGGTGGCGGAATTGGCAGACGCATCGGACTTAATATCCGGTGGGTAATGTTTACCCGTGTCGGTTCGAGCCCGACCCCCGGCACCAATGTGTGGGTATAGCTCAGTCGGCTAGAGCGCTACGTTGACATCGTAGAGGCCAGCGGTTCAAGTCCGTTTACCCACACCATTTTTTTATAAAGACCATTAAGGT
>JAAYLO010000269.1 GCA_012521855.1 Halanaerobiaceae bacterium | reverse complement strand
GTATAGGGTAATCCAAAATCCATATTCTTTTTCTGCAATTCTGCGATAACATAATACACCTCATCCCAGGTCCGGGGAACACTTATTCCCAATTCATTTAAAATATCTTTACGATAAAATAGTACCGGGAAAATCTGCTGCTCAGGCAAGGCGATATAACTATCCCTGAACTGAAAAGGGACCAGGGCACTTTTCTTGAATCTTTTTGCGACTTCGGGAAAATCCTCAAATTGAGCCAGGTCAATTATGGCCCCTCTCAAAAAGAAATTGACAGGTACGGAAGGAGAAACAGTCAAGGCTACATCCGGCCCTTTCCCGGCCAGTGTTGCAGGGAGTATTACCCCTTCCTGGACGAGCTCCAGATTAACCGGTATACCGGTATATGGTGTAAAAGAATCCTCAATCATATTCTTCAAGGTCTGGGCCTGATCACGCCCGCCGCCAATCCAGACCTTAAGAGGCTTGACATTTTCACTTTCTTTATAAACATTCCCTACCTGATTATAATCATAAACAAAGGAATACAGAAAGGCCTGAATTTCATGTTTAATTATCCTGTAAAAAGAAGGTCTTGTTTCCGGCAATATTTCTTCCGGTGAGGCAATTACAATATAGTCTATCTGCAAGGGCTGTTCTGTTGATCTCATTATCCAGTCCCCGAGAGCTGCAATATTATCCCTTAAACCTTTTATAGCCCGAGGAATTCTATCATCAGGCCTGTCTGCAAGACGTTTCAACTGATGAGAAAGATTTCCCAGCAAGGCTGTATGTTCACCTTTTTCACCGGTTACCTGCTCCAGGTCATAAGCCAGTTCATCAAGAACAGCACTCTGTTCCAGAATTTCATCAACAAGTCCCGGAATCTTTTCCGGTAATCTATAATTGCGGAGCAAATCAGGTTGTCTGGAAGTAACCATAACTATCTTTCTAAAGAGTGATGACAGATTATATAATACATCATTGCCTCTGGAGATCATCTCTGCCAGATCACCCAGGACGACTTCCATTCTGATTGTATTTTCCCCTTTTTCCAGGTAAAAGAGATATGGCTCTCCATTTTCATCAGAAGGAACAACCATTTCGTAAAAATTGGAGTAATTGAAACGGACAGCCTCTACTTCCTTAAAAGGCAGCTTTCCATTTATGTATATCTTTCTGTTTGAAAAGGTTCCGCTCCGGATATTCTGTTTGGCCTTTATCCCGATTTTATAAAGCCCGGATTCAGGAACATCAAACTTCCATTCAATCCACTGGCCGTAATGGCTCCAGTTCTGGCCGCCTATTGAATTCAACCTTATATAAGCCGGATGATAGGGCTCAACAGTAGGATCACTTTTATCATGCAGCGGATACAGGGTCTTGCTTGAACGATAAATGGCGTCCTGGCCCTGAACCTTTATCATTATTCCATCGGTCTTTTTGATATTATTCCTTTGATAATCTTCAGCCACTTTCTGATATGAAGAAGCTTTTTCAGCCTGAAAGAGTCTAATAGCCGCTATAGCCATAGGCTCACGGCGGGAAACCAGCCTGATGCGGTTTATTCCCTTTTCAAAGAAAAATAAATAGGGTTCTTTTTCATATCCCATATTATCTCTCAACACCGCTTTCTGCCAGAAGGGAACCTCTATCTGTGGTGATCTGATTTGATTACCCTGGTTATCCAGCCTGTAATCAGACTCATCCTGCCATATCCGGTTAAATTCCAGAAATCTGGCCCCTTCAAAGGGCAGTTCACCATTAATATTTAACTCCCTTTCAATAATGCCCCCTTTACCAGGAACAGGATAATATTCAATCTCTATATTATATAAACCAGTTTCGGGTATTTCTGCTTCCCATTCAACAGAGCCTTCTTCTTTCATTATAAGGGCCTTCTTCCCATCCAGATTATCTACAATCTCAACAGCTCCCATGTCAGCATCCCTGTAATAATAAGCGGGGATTATTACTTCCAGATCAGGCCTCTTATTTGAAGCAACACTTGCCAGGTAATCCCTGTAGCCGGGCTCCATTACAGACATATCTATTTCTACAGCCTGTACAGGAAAACAGAAAATCAGGATTATTAATATTTTTAAGAAAACATACCGTAATTTCACGCTTATCTCCTTCCTTTATCCTGGTTTAAAAGGGATATCATCCATATTGAAGAAATAATCTATACATACTTTTATTAAGAAATACTTATATATCAGATTATAACAAATAGTATAAAATAAATAAGAATATAATTCCATAAACTA
Source organism: Halanaerobiaceae bacterium (assembly GCA_012521855.1). Classification (GTDB taxonomy): domain Bacteria; phylum Bacillota; class Halanaerobiia; order Halanaerobiales; family DTU029; genus JAAYLO01. The sequence goes on along the minus strand of JAAYLO010000269.1, from coordinate 64 downwards.
ATATCAAATCAATATACAAAATTATGTGATTTTATTAGACTGCACCCCTTATGAGGGTGCAGTC
>JAAYLO010000268.1 GCA_012521855.1 Halanaerobiaceae bacterium | reverse complement strand
CCCCAATACTGGCCCTGCCGTCATTACCATTGGAGATATTGGCAAGTACATGATTATTTGACAGAATCATGGGTTCTCCGGTTTTATTGTCCTTTACAATAGCCCCCAGGGTACCGGCTGTAATTTTGTAATGCCCGATGCTCACTCCTCCCGGGGCAGGCCGGTATCTCTGTTTTCTGGGCAGGGGTGTTTTCAGTAATTCCAATTTTCCAACTTCCTGAACATCGGTTTTTAGATGTTCAAGTTTCTCAGGGACAATATCCTTTTCTTCCAGTTCACTTATGGGCAGTTTTTTATCAACCAATACTATAATGGAGTCTTCATCAGTTTTTTTGTTTCCCTTAATTTTTTTCCCATAGCCGACTCCTACTACGTGATTCAGGGACAGTAGATTATAGGTGTATTTTTTAAGTAAATCCTGATAGGAATTATCCAAAGAATGGCCTCCTTTCTAAAAAATACAAAATGAATATACTTTAAATATATAATATTTTGGATAATTTGTCCAGGTGATAGTGGTAATAATTTCATATATGTTTGTAAACTCTTGAGATATTATCCTGATAATTATATAATATTTATTAATGAAAGGATATGAATTATGGGATATCAAATTGGAGGGGAATTCTATGTGTTATAAAAAGAAAAAGGGATTATCTTTATTAACTTTTATGCTGATATTCTTAAATTTATCATTTTTAATATTTGCAGAGGAAACTGTTTCAGTAGATCTCGATACTGTCATTGAAAGAATAATGGAGAATGATCTGGATTACAGGCTGACAGTAGCCAATTATGAAAGGACTATGCTGGAATATGAAAAAAGAAAGGCAAATTATCTCCTGCAGGAGTCCAGATATAATGAGCTGGAGCTGGAAAACAGTATCAGATCGGCTGAAAATACATACAGGAATGCAATAGAACAGTTTGTAAATAATATTATCCGGGAATATACAGATTTGTATCTTGCTGTCCTGGATCTGGAGATAAAAAATATAAATTTTGAACTGGCTGAGACCCGTCTCCGGGAAGCAGAGGCTCAATACCGGATAGGGGATATCGGAAGTATAGCTCTCCTGGATCAGGAGAATTCCTTTAAAGATATCCAGTTCAGTCTGGAGAATGCCAGGGATGATCTTCAGCATAAGATGAAGGAGTTTGCCGGAAAACTTGGTCTGGCAGGAAAAAGCCTGGAATTGGCGGAGCTTGATTACAATAATGAATGGATGCCTGAAGAAGAAGAGGTGATTCAGGCTGTACTGGAAAATAGTTTTCAACTATATACAAAAGAGAATCAACTCAGACTGGCAGAAATAGACCTGGAGAGAGCTGAACTTACTGCAGCTGAGCTGGATAGAAAAATAAAGGAGAAAGCACTGGAAATCGCCAGGCTTGAATTAGAAAAAACCAGGAATGAGCTGAAAGAAGGTGCGAGGCAATCATTTTACCAGTATAAACAGGCAGTGAAGAGAATAGAATTGAACAGAGAGAGGTTGAGAAGCGCAGAGGAGAAATACCGTTTGAGGGAAGAGCAGTATAAGCTTGGACTGATTACAAGAGTAGAGGTTCTGGAATATAAAGCAAGCATGCTGCAGGCAAAATACAATTACCTTTCAGCAGTAGCCAATTATCATCTGACAGAAAGGGCTTTAAAATGGGAAATGGGGCTGGAAACAGAGGTGTTGCTGAATGAAAATACAGATAAGTAAAAGGACCCTTTTCCTGGCCCTCATTATCAGTCTTTTAATATTGCCAGGAATATGTCCTGTTTCAGCAGAGGAAGTAATATCACTGGAAGAGGCCATCAGGCTTGGAATGGAAAACAATAAGGGAATTAATGAGGCCAGAGATGGTATTGCAAATCTTGAAAAGGCATTGGAGAAGATAGAGATACAGGCAGACTGGAAACTCAATCTTGGTGCTGATTATACCTACACTATTACAGATCAGGATAAAGCCGGGAATTTCGGGGATAAAAACAAAGATGATAGCAGCTGGGGCTTACGGATATCAGCCAGTAAAAACTATCTATCAGGTCTGACTCTTGCTCCAGTAATCGGAATCGATGAAGATACTGAAACAGATTTTACTTTAAGAGTGAGCAAGGATCTGTATCCCGTAATCCCCACAGCTTCCATGAGGAACTACTGGAATACAGAAATCAGTCTTAATAAAGCCCGGGAGAATCTGCGGGAATTGAAAATAAATAATATACTGGACTGGCTGGAGAGTTATTCCAATATCAAAAGAATGATCTCAAGACAGGATATTTATACTGAGAATCTCAATAAAGCTGAAAGTAATATGGAAAAGGTCCTCAGGAGACAGAAAATAGGAGATGCAGGGAGAAATGAGATACTGGCTGCTGAGCTGGGTCTGAAAAATGCAGAGTATTCACTGAAGGAAGCTGGAAACCAGCTTGAAAATGCCCTCTATAATTTTGCCAGCAGTATTGGATTTTCCGGGGAGAAAATAATCATTACTGATAAAAATAATTTTTTTGATCGACTGATGCAGGCTGCCAGTGATTATTCGGAGGAATTGTTGAGCAGGGATATGGATGAATTGTATGTATTGATTGAAAAGAATAATTATAAACTCAGGTCAAATCTGCTCGATAGAGAGGTTATGGAAAGGGAGCTGGAATGGCTGAAAAAAGAAAATCATCCTGAGCTGTCTTTTGAAGGTATGTACAATTCTTCCAGTGATAATCTTTTCTTGTCTTTAAAGCTCTCATATCAATTGTACGACGGCGGCCAGCACAAAATGGAGATAGAGGAAAAGGAGAAAGAGATTAAGGATAATATTGATGCTTATGATGAATTATATAATGAGCTGAAACAGGAACTCAAACAGCTTCTGGACAGACTCGAACTGGCGGAGATGGCCCTGGAAAGGGGATATTTAAGTTTAGAAAGAAGCCGCTATGAGCTCACTGTGGCAGAACAGCAGCTGGAGATGGGGGTAATTGATTACCTGGAATATCAGGACAAATGGGTGTCTGAGGCTGAAGCAGAAATACAGATAGCAGTTCTTAAAGAACAGTTATTTCTGGATAGAATGAGATTTATTAAGTTTCTTGATCTTGATCTGGCATATGAGATAATAGGGGGTTTTTAGGATGATAAAAAAGAACTGGAAAGGTATGTTAATTATACTTCTAATAATAGTTGTATCCGGGGTGATTTATCTTAACAGGAAAAATCCGGATATTGCTGCCAGCCAGGAAAAAATAGACCCGAGGATGATAGTAAAGGTACAGAAAGGCATGGTCAGAAAGACCATTTCAGCAGAGGGTTTTATTGAACCGGTAAATGAAGAAAAATTAACATTTCCGGCTAAAAGCGGCGGGAGTGTGAAGGTAGAAAAGATACATGTAAAGGAAGGAGACAAGGTCAGGAAAGGGCAGTTATTGATTGAACTGGACAAGAAAGAGGCCCGTTTACAATATATTCAGAGACAGAATGCCTATAACAGGGCCCTGATTAATGGTTCTAAAAATGATATTGAGGAGGCCAGTTTGAACCTTGAGCTGGCGGAAAATAATCTGGCCAATCTTGACCTTAAAGCCCCTTTTGACGGGATAATTACTGATATTTATCTGGAAGAAGGGGGATATTACAGCAGCGGGGAAGTAGCCACCATCAAGGATATCAGCAGATTACAGATAAAGGTAAATATACAGGAAAATGATATCCCTATTGTCAGGACAGGACAGGCTGTGGAAGTGACCCTGATCTCCCTGCCTGGTGTAAAGATAGGAGGAGTTGTCCACAAACTGGGTGATGAGGCCAGTGTTAGCGGTGCTTCTGTCACTTTACCTGTGACCATATTACTTGAGGAAGTGGATTATGATATCAAGCTGGGTGTTTCAGCTCAACTGGATATTATCGTAGAAGAGGTAAAGGACAAAGTAGTTGTTCCTGTTACTGCTGTTTTCACTAAAGGCGGCAGGGACTATGTAGTCAAGGTTTCTGAAGGCAGGAATGAAGAAATTGCTGTGGTAACAGGTTTAAGTGATGGTCTGAATATAGTAATTGAATCTGGTTTAGAGCCAGGTGATGAGATACTGGTAAATGCTTTTAACTATGCTCCGGATTATGGAAGCCCCGGCGGTATGGGCGGACCAGGGTTTTTTATGGGAGGGCGCAGGTAATGCTAAGAGTTGAAAACCTGACAAAAGTTTATAAGAATGGGGAGATAGAAGTCGAGGCCTTGAGGGGAGTTTCCTTTGAGGTAAAAACAGGTGAAATGCTGGCAATAATGGGTCCTTCCGGCTCAGGGAAATCTACTTTGATGCATTTACTGGGTTGTCTTGATACCCCGACAGGGGGACGGTATATTCTGGATGGAAATGATGTTTCTAATCTCAAGGAAGATCAGCTGGCAGAAATCCGGAATAAATATATCGGCTTTGTTTTTCAACAGTTTAATCTCTTAAGCAGAACGAGTGTCCTGCATAATGTGGAGGTTCCTCTCATTTATAATGGCGTCAGGAAGAGAGAGAGACGGGAAATAGCAAAGGAGATGCTGGAGAAAGTCGGGCTTGGAGAACGCCTGCATCACAATACAAATGAAATATCCGGCGGCCAGAAGCAGCGGGTGGCCATTGCCCGTGCCCTTGTTAATAATCCATCCCTGCTGCTGGCTGATGAGCCAACAGGCAATCTGGATTCCAGGACAGAGAAAGAGATAATGGAGATTTTTCTCCAATTACATCAACAGGGACATACCATAATACTGGTTACTCATGAGAAAAGTATTGCCCGTTATGCACAGAGAATAATCTATCTGGTAGACGGCCGGATCAGCAGAGAAGAGGTGGTGCGTGATGCTGTTTGAAACTATAAAGATTGCACTACGGAGTCTTTTTAACAACAAGATGAGGACATTTCTTTCCATGTTGGGAATCATCATAGGTGTGGGGGCTGTCATAGCGGTTATCTCTATTGCTGTCAGCAGCCGGGAACAGGTTACCAGCAGTATATCACAGATGGGTTCAAATCTGATAACAATCAGCCCGGGATTCAGGCGCGGCCGTTTTGGCGGGTTTGGCTCCAGTGCAGACAATATATTTACCATGGAACTGGGTGAGAGTATTGTTAATTACTGCCCGGCTGTGAAGGCAGTTGCTCCAAACAACCAGACATCCGGTTATTTGATAGCAGCTGAGAACAATTACCGGGTGAATATTGTCGGCACAACTATAGATTATCTGGAAATCAACAATTATTCTGTTGCCAGCGGTAAGTTTTTCAGCCAATATGACCTGGATAATGCCACTGATGTAATGGTTCTGGGTTCAGAACTGGCTGAAGAATTATTTGGCAGGCAATCCCCGCTGGGGAATAAAATAACTTTTTATTATAATAACCAGAGACTGGTTTTTAAAATCATCGGGGTTATGGAAGAAAAAGGTATGGGGATAACCGGCAACCTGAATGGAAGTGCCTATATCCCTATCAGCACATATCTGAACAAAATCAGCGGCAGTAGACATATTGACAGTTTTTTTGCCCAGGCCAATTCCTCAGAGGAAGCAAAGCTGGCAGTTTCCCAGATAGATTATTTGCTTTTTAAATATACTGGTGACAGGAATGAGTACAGATTAATGAGCCAGGACCAACTTCTTGATACAATTAATCAGGTTACAGTGACAATGACATTAATGTTAAGCGGTATAGCTGGTATATCCCTTCTGGTGGGGGGGATAGGTATCATGAATATAATGCTGGTCTCTGTTACTGAAAGAACCAGGGAGATTGGTATCCGTAAAGCCCTGGGGGCGAAAAGAAAACATATATTAAGCCAGTTTATTGTTGAGGCTTTGACCTTAAGCAGTATAGGGGGGATAATAGGGATATTTATCGGTTATTTTATTGCTTATGGTGTAGCAAACATGGGCGGCTGGGTACTGGTTATTTCCCTCCCTACTGTTTTACTTGCTTTTGGTTTTTCACTGATAGTAGGCCTGTTTTTCGGGATTTATCCAGCCTTTAAAGCATCAAAACTTGATCCTGTTATTGCCTTGAGTTATGAATAATTGAGATATTGAGGATGTGGTGAGGCCGTAAGGTTACACCCTGTACAGCCCTATGCTGAATTAGTATTATATAGATTAAATAGGAGGGGAAGAAATGAGTAAAGTACGAATTGTTGCTGAATCTTTAAAAAATATGCCCTGGGAAGATAAACCAGAAGGTCTGGATGCAGTTATCTGGCGTTCCAGCAAAAACCCTATAATTAACTGGAATCCAATACCAGTAGGTGCCAGGGCTTTCAATAGTGCAGTAGTACCCTTTGAAGGAGAATTTGCTGGTGTATTTAGAATAGATTACAAAAATGGGAGGCCTCATTTACATGCCGGTAGGAGTGAGGATGGCCTGGAGTGGGAAATTGCTCATGAGCCCATTGAATGGCTTGATGAAAAAGGGAATGATGCCAAACCCGGATATGCCTATGACCCCCGTGTGGTAAAGATTGAAGACACATATTATATTCAATGGTGTACAGATTTTCACGGACCTACAATAGGCTTGGGTTTGACCAGGGATTTTAAGAATTTTACCAGGCTGGAGAATCTATTTGTTCCCTATAACAGGAATGGAGTACTGTTTCCAAGGAAAATAAATGGTCGATATGTAATGCTCAACAGGCCCAGTGATACAGGACATACTCCCTTTGGTGATATATTCTTGAGCCAGAGCCCTGATCTGAAATTTTGGGGTATGCATAGACACGTGATGTCTAAAGGAGAACTGGGTTGGTGGGAAGGAACAAAAATCGGGGGTGGTCCAGCGCCAATTGAAACACCAGAGGGATGGTTGTTGTTTTATCATGGTGTTTCAAACACCTGTAACGGATTTGTCTATAGTATGGGAGCTGCAATTCTTGACCTGGAAAATCCGGACAGGGTTTTATATAGAACAAGAGACTATCTCTTAACACCTGAAAAAGAATATGAAACAACTGGTTTTGTGCCAAATGTAGTATTTCCCTGTGCTACATTGCATGATGCTGAAACAGGAAGGATTGCTATTTATTATGGAGCTGCAGATACTTATACTGCTCTTGCCTATACACAGGTTGAAGAGTTAGTAGATTATATAAAGTATAATTCTCAGGTGTAAATATAGTATGGATAATTTAGTACTAATTCCAGAGCCTGTAAATATGGATAATAATAGGAACTGGTTGGTGACTGGAATACGTGTTAGATGATTTAGAGATTCTGGAGGAGGTACAGGGGCTTACTGGAATAATTAAATAAATGGAGGAGCTTAGATAGTAAACTGAGTATAGGCCTGGCTCTGGTTTGGCACATAAATTAGGGGGTGAAGATGGATTATCTAAAGAAATATTTGCATGTACTTATTATACCATTTGCTTTTTTTACAGTCTGGCTCTGGTCTTTTCCTATGTATGGACCATTACTGGCTAATATTGATAATAATCCTTACAATCTCTTTATGTTTTTCTTAGTCAGCCATGCCCTGGGATTGTTGGTTTATGGTTATGTTATGGATTTCCTGGAAAAGAGGCAAAGAGAGAATAAGCTGGAATTATATATAACATTTATAATATCTGTGATTATCTCATTATTAACTATTATATTTCCTTTCCTGACCTCAAATCCTATGAGAGCTGCAATTATAATTACTGGATTTTTTTCCGGTTTTTTAGTAGTATATTTTCTTTATAATATGTCAATATCAAAAACTGCTGATGTACGTGGTGGAATACTAGGTTTTATTTTCTTTTTAGCAGGGATTTTTTTTATTGTTTTTTTAGTAGTTCCTTATGGAATATGGATGTATTTTGTTAATGCTTTATTTCTATTGGCTCCCTTTATATTAGTTAAGATAGGAATAAAGAAGAAACAGAATATATCATCAGTAGAAATTGGAGAAAAAAGCAATACTTATTGGTTTTCCCTGATACTACTGGTTATTCTATTTTATAGTGGTAGTGGATTAATGTATAATTTGTTATATGGAAGAATAATGACAGTAGAGGGCGGATTTTTTGATATTGGATTTTTGTTTTATCCCCTTGTAGTACTTCCGGCAGGAATATTGGCGGACAGATTTGGCAGAAAGATATTAATCAATATAGGGCTTTCTTTTTCTGGCCTTGGTTTTTTGTTATTGCTTTTTCGGGTTTTTAGTACACTTTCATTAATATTATTACAAAGTGCTTTTGCAGTAATGGATATATTTCTATTTTTAACTTTAATGGATTGGTCAGATTACTTTAATAACAGAAAAGTATTGTCAATTGGATTATTTATTAATGTTATTGTCATTTATATATCGGGTATGCCTTTTTTGATAAGTAATCTTCCAACTTATATATCCCCAGAGTTCTGGCCAGCAGTGGGATTGGTAATGGTATTATTAATAATTCCATTATTATATTTTGCAAAAGAAACTTACCTGATCAAGCAGAGTAAGGATATTTTACCAAATAAACAAACTAAACAGATGGAGTTTGATGAATTGTGTAGCATTTATTCAATATCTCCGCGGGAAAAGGAAATTATAGGTCTTTTACTGGAAGGTAAAAGTACAAAGGTTATTAGTGATTTATTATCAATTTCATATAATACCTTGAAGACACATTTGAGAAATATTTATCGAAAAACTAAAACAAAAAGCCAGAATGAGTTAATTGTTTTATTCTGGGAAAAAGTAGAGAAGAAATAAATGTTTTGAATAAAATATTGGATTAAATGAAATATCACCCATATGGGTGATATTTTTCTTTCCTCATATTTGATAAAATGTTTTTATAAAAAACATTTATTGTTGATTAATGTAAAAAGATAAAAACCAATCAAATTGAGGAGGAAGAAAAAATGAGGAGAAAGTTTTTGTTGAGTATTTTAATTATGTTATTATTATGTATAATTTCAGCCTGTAGTAATAATGGTTTAAATGATGATGGTATAGACAATGGTGACCAGAATGAAGTTGTTAGTACTGAAGTATGGACTATAGAAGAATTAAATGAGGCTTTTTCTACTGATACTGATATTATTATATTGATGACAGATATTGAAGGAAATGTAGTGGTTGAGAATAGAAATAAGGATTTGATTCTGGACCTAAATGGATTTGATATTATAGGGGATCTGGAGATAAAAGCATCAGAAAATACAACAGATAAGTGGAAATTAGAAATTGAGGGATCGGAAGGAAAGATTACAGGTGATTTTACTATTGAGGATTCTTATGTGCTTATCAACAAAGAGGCTCTTCCTGATTTAGTAGAAGGGAATATATATGATGAAAGACCTATTGTTTCGGGAAAAATAAGTTTTCCTGAAGGAACAGGTGTGGATCAAACACTTGTTGCTGTGATCAGTAATAGTGATTTAGAGATAAGTAGTTTTGAAGAACTGGATATAGTGGTGGAGACATATGCTGAGAGTAATGGGAATTATACAATAGAAGGGGTACCCACAGGTAAATATTATGTAATAGCCTATAAAGAGGTAAATGGAACTAATGAACTTGAGTTTACAGAGATTGATGGCTCTATGGAACCAGTGGAACCAAATGGTGTATATTGTGATAATGAGACAGAAGAACCTTTACAGATAGAGGTTTTAAGTGAAAATCTTAGTGATATTGATATAGCTTTGTCTACAGAGGCTGATAGATATGATATTAGGATAAATGTATTTGCACCATTACAGGGGGAGGAAGAGAGCGTTACTGATGCCACTATCAGTTTATATAGTAAATCAGGTATAATTATAGGGCAGACCCAATCTGATATCAATGGAAATGCCACCTTTTCAGGTATATATGGTGGACATTATTATCTGGAGGCAAGTGGGGCTTCATTAGGGACAATAAGTTTTGTTGATACAAAGACACCAGTATATGAGATTATGGAACAGGATGATTTTGAGGGCTCTAATGATTTATATTATCATGCACATATATCTCTTTTCAGTGAACAGGATATTAGAAATGTGTTCGGTGTTACAGAGATAGATAATTATGGTTTTGTATTATTTGCAGAAGATGTAGATACAGAGTTCCCGTTCACTAATTATAATCTTGAATTAATACCAACTGTCAGTAGTGTTGATATAGGATACTCAACCTTTGAAAGCATAAACCAACCTCCCTATCTGGATTTTTCATTGAATTCTTTCCCGGAAGCAGAAGAAGATGATACCTATCTGGCTGGTATTAGAAATCTTCCTGCTGGGACTTATAGAATTGGGTTAGAGGGTTTTCCAGATGAGGATAAAGAGCTTATTGAGGTTGAAGAGGGAAAATTAATATATATAGAGATACCTGGATTATTATTCTAGGCTAAATGTGGATCGGGATTAGCAGGTAGAACTCAATAAAGGGGGTAAGTCAATGCTTGAGAAAAAAAGGAATAGAGCAGTTG
>JAAYLO010000267.1 GCA_012521855.1 Halanaerobiaceae bacterium | reverse complement strand
GCCTTATATGAGAGAACAGTTTGCTTTCCAGGAGGGGGATTTCCCCATAACAGAGTCTGTCAGCAGATCTACACTTGCTCTTCCGTTCTGGAACAGGATAACAGAAGAAGAGATGGATTATACGGTTTCAGTTTTGCGGGAGGCAGTAATGACAGCAGGTAGAGGGGGAACTTAAGTGGCAGATTTTGATAACAGAATAAAGGATCTGGTCAGTGTAGTAATATCCACCTATAATTATGAAAATTATATTCTGGAAACACTTGACAGCCTGGCAAAGCAAACCTATCCTGAGATAGAACTTATAATCATTGATGACTGCTCCACAGATAATACTGCAATGATTGTTGAAAACTGGTATAGGCAGCACAAAGGGCATTTCAGGGATTATATATATTTAAAACTGCTCCGGAACTGCTATTCTTCCTGGGCTTTAAATATAGGTTTTCTGGTCTCAAAAGGGGAATTTATTGTAATCCATGATGCTGATGATATTTCATATCAAACCAAGATTGAAAAACAGGTTCAATGGCTGAAAGCCCATCCTGAAACTGCTGCTGTGGGCACTTCCTTCTGGGCTTTAGAGAGAGGTAAATATTATAAACCTTTCTGGCTTTCCTATAAGCGTCAGGATATTTCTTTAAATTATAAATTTTATAATAAACATTGTGTCAGTTTCGGGACCATCATGTTCCGGGCTGAGATATTGAACAATATTACCGGTGTGAAAAAACACCCTGATAATATGAATGATTTTCTCTTCCTGAAAGATATTGTTAATCACGGCTATATTGTTGATAATCTGGATGAGGGTTTAATTTATATCAGGATCCACCCGGGACAGTTAAGTGAAAAATACCTCAAAAACTTCACAGAGTCTATTCCTGTAGAGGAAGGCGGATTTAAGAAAATTAAAAACAGAGTATCAGTTGTAATTCCTGTAAGGGATCTCTCCGGTATGATATTGAAAGTACTAAATAATATTGCCCTGCAGTCATATCCGGATTTAGAGATCATTATTGTAGATACCCTGCCCTTTTCAGGAAATATAAGAGAACTGGTTCTGGACTGGTTTTCAAATTATAAGGCACAATCCGGCGGGGTAATCAAAGAACTCTTTTATTTCCGGTTTCCGGTCCAGCTTCCCGTCTGCCGGGTTTATAATATCGGTTCTTACCTTGCTAAAGGAGAGTATATATTTTATCAGGGTGATACTGAATTTGTTGAAAAAGACAGGATTCAGAAACTGTATAATTTTCTGCAGGAGAATCCCGCGTACAGTGCAGTCTTTGTAGTGAAAAAAGGGGAGGGAATCAACAATTTCATGCTGAAAAGCAGTGTTATTGATCAGACAGCCGGTTTTGGCAGAACAGAAAAGGATATGTATTTTCTCAGTTTTGTAAATCTCCTGGCCAGAAACGGATATTATTTCAGGGTGCTGGGAGAACTATAATGGAAAAGATATACAGGACTCAAAAAAAAGATCTTGTCAGTATTATTATACCTGGTTACAATTACGGCTGTTTTATAACTGATGCCCTGGACGGGTTACGAAAACAGAGTTACAGGAAGATGGAAATAATAGTTCTGGATGACTGCTCTACAGATAATACCAGGGAGATTGTAGAGAAGTGGCAGGAAAAGTATGGGGATATTTTTGAGGATTTTGTATATCTGCTTTTACCGGAAAGGATTCCTACACCGTGGGTTATAAATATCGGGTTTTTGATTGCAGCTGGTGAATATATAGTAATCCATGATGCAGATGATATCAGCAGGGAAGATAAAATAGAGAAACAGCTGAAATGGCTGGAAGCCCATCCTGAAACAGCAGTGGTGGGGACAAAATATCAGGATTTTGTGGGAACAAAGGAGGGGGCAGTGGGTTATTCCCTCTGGGTTTTAACTGATAGACAGGAGATAATCAGAAGGTATCTGGAAACACCCTATCACTGTGTGTGTTTCGGTACGATCATGTTCAGAAAAGAGATTCTTAATACTATACTGGCCTGTAAAAGACTGATCGGCGGTTTTGGAGATTATGAGTTCATCAAGAGGATTATACTGAGTAACTATATTATTGATAATATTGATGAGTATCTTTTTTATGTCAGAAATCATTCCGGACAGTCTACCAGGAATAAAGACATTTTTCTGTATAAGAATGAAACGGGTAAAAAGGCATCCCTCATTGTACCTGTCATGGAAGTTATAGAAACTCAGGAAGATTTATTCAGTCTGATTTTGCAAGATGATTCTATCGATGAAGTGATCATTATAGCTGATGAAAGCATGAAAAATGCAGATTATTACCCGGCTTTTCTCCAATATATGAATAATAAAGAGATGAACTGTAATTCAGTTTCACTGAAGATTCCAGTGAAAATAGATTATCCTGGATTATACTTGATTGCTCTTCATTTTACAAAAAATAAAAGAGTTTTTTTCTATAGCAATGACAGCGGGGATGATAAACTAATAGAGATGAGCCGGAAATTTACAGAAAATGCTGGTTTAGATAGACTTATCAGCATATACAGGGGTGGCTGAGCAATTCATATAATCAGTATGATAGGAGAGAAGGGTTATGGCTGATGAGAGCATTAAAAAGACCGGTCTGGTGAGTGTGGTAATCCCAACATATAATTACGGGGAATATATTCTTGATGCCCTTGAGGGTTTAAAAAAGCAGACTTATCCAGAGATAGAGGTCATCATTATAGATGATGGTTCCTTTGATAATACCCCCAGTATTGTTCAGATGTGGAGGGCCAGTAATCCATATATCTTCAGGAATTTTCTCTATTTTCCCCTGCCAAGGAATTGTTCGTCTTCATGGGCACTGAATATAGGCTTTTATCTTTCACAGGGGGAATTTGTCATAATTCATGATGCCGACGATTTCAGTTATGAGAACAAATTGAAGATACAGGTAGACTGGCTTCAAATGCACCCTGAAACTCATGTAGTAGGTACCTGTTATGATGTTGTCAATATTTTCAAGCATTTTTTGTTCCTGCCTGGCTGGTTAAGTTTTGACCGGAAAGAGATTGAAGCAAATTATAAAAAAGGAAAACATTGTGTATGTTTTGGTACCCTTATGTTCAGGAAAGAAATACTGAAAAGGGTAGCAGGTGTGAAAAGGATTCCGGAAATACGCAATGACGCCATATTTATCGGTGAAATTATCAATAATGGATATATTGTTGATAATATTAATCTCATTCTTTATACGGTCCGCTTGCATCAGAAACAGAAAGCAGGGCCAAAGGATTTTCAAAAAGAGAGTTTTAATATTTTTGAGGAAAGGGTATCTATAATTATCCCCGTAAGATTTATAAAATATATTTATGAAATGCTTTACCGGGTAGCAACTCAAACTTATCATGATCTGGAAGTAATAGTGGTAAATGACCAGAAGGAATCAAAAACGGAAATTATTATCAGAGAATGGTTTAATCTATATAAAGAGTTGAATCCTCAGGGGATTATAAAAGATATGGTATACTTGCATCTTCCTGTAGAGGTAGGCAACCCCTGGTTGTATAATATCGGTTTATATCTGGCCAAGGGTAAAGCTGTACTCTTAGCTGGAAATAACAGCCTGCTCAATAAAGAAGAGATCAGGAACTGTTATACCCTCCTGTTCAATAACTGGCCTTACAGCGGTATAGGGATTGATAAGAATGGGGAAATCACAACAATTAACTGGAATAATGATTTTGTAAATAATCCTCCAGGGATAATGGCTGATGTAAGTAAAGAAATATATAGTTCCATGATGATAAAACATGATATAGTCGACAGGACAGCAGGACTGGCAGCAGATTTTTCTCTCCAGATTATTTAGCATTTTAATGAGGAAAATACTAAAAAAAGAAGGGATTTATCGGAAAAGAGTGAATTATTATTATAAAGAACAAAAGGAGGGAAGCATATGTTTGAAAAGCTTATCAATTTTGAGAAAATGATTACACCTTCCATAATTAAGATAATCTTCTGGATAGGTGTAGCTGCTTCAGTTCTTGGAGGTCTTGTTGTTATGTTTTCCGGAGGGCCAATGGTTTTTGCAGGCCTTATAATCATCGTTTTTGGTACCTTATCGACCAGGGTATATTGTGAAATATTAATTTTATTTTTCAAGATTAATGATAATCTGGGTGAGATTAAAGAAAAATTGTGTGATAAAGATAAAGAATAATTTTGCAGTGTATGAGTCCTCTTTACGGATATTAAAGAGGGCTTTTTTTATTTGAGCAGATATAGACTTTAGTTTTTTTCGCTTTTAATTTGAAGCAGGGATTTTGAATTATAGGAGAGGCTTCTTGTATTTGCCTGGTAACAGGAAGTGTCCAGGGAAAAGCCAAAAATCAATAACAAAAAATACTAAACTTTGCATAAAAGGCATGCTATAATGATATTGTACTGCCAATTTCAGGATTTGATAAAACTGCTTATCAATTAATAAGGAGTCTTATCTAATCTTTATCTAAATAAATAACGGGAGGATAAAAGTGGAACGGGAAAAGAAGATACTTACCTGGCCGGTCATCATATTTCTGATACTTGCCCCCTTCATATTCCGGACAATAACCGGTTTATTCACCGGTGGAGAAATAGGGAGGGTAAGAGCAAAGATAGAAAAATATCTCTATGAGAAATATGGAGAAGAATTTGTAGTAGATCAGATAGGATTAAGGGGTAGCGGGGGCGGACAATTTTATCAGGCCAGGATATATCCAGTATCAATAATAGGTACGAATAAAGAGTGGGATAGTTATTATTATGGGAAAGCAACTATAGATAAAAGGGTACTTGGTCTGGGTGGAGTAGCTGATAGCTATGGAGAAATAAAGCGGAGCCTGGAAATAGAAAACATACTATTACCGGAAGCAAAAGAGATATTTGGAGAAAGAGTATTACTAAAAGTAGACCAAAGATATGAAAAGAGGAATGAGCGAGGTAATTTTATCTGTTATTTGAACCCTTCTTATGAAGAGATAAAAAAGAAAATGATAGAAGAGCCTGGAGATCACAGGATTCTTTTAGACCTTGATGTATATATCTTTGACCGAATAGACAATGAGACAGAAAAAGAGAAGAGAAGAAAGCAGATCTTTGAATTCATACAATATTTGAAAGAAGAAGGGTTATTTGAATACCTTGAGATGGGAGTAATCTTCATAGATGAAAGGGTACTTGCTCCTGGCTATGATGATTTCAGTTATGATATATATGTATCAGATAAGGTAAGGGAAGAAGTAGATGGAGAGATAGTATATATGCCACCCATGGAATTAAGGAAGAGGATGTCCAGGGTTTTGCAGGCAGAGATAGACAAGATGAGTGAAGAGGAATTGCTGGAGAGCATGGGGCAGATAAGGAAGAGTGATTTGAGTTATGACGTATTAGATAAATATAATGCAACACATTATGGTCTTATTTATTCAGTAGGAATTCTGCAAGAAAAATATAAGACAGCATATGAAAGATATATAGAAAATAATCAGATAGACAATTATTATTATAATGATATTTCAAATGTAAAAATAGGAAGGAACTTAGAATATGCATATATCAAATAAAGATCTGGAAAGAAGGGAGAAGAATATGTATGAGCAAAAGTGTAGAAAAAATAACACATAAAGAGTTTTTAACATTTAGTAATTTGACTAATTTAAAATGGGAATTTGTTGATTTAGAAGGAATTAAGGAGGGGAGAAGGGTTGGAGAAGAAGGTGGACAAACTAATTCAACCCAACTCAAAGACCTATTAGCCACAGAAATGTTTGTAAGAGTAAGAAAAGATAAGAATGGTAATGAAATTCGGGAAAATGTATATGATGAAGGCGAAGAAGGCCTGCAAGAGATGCGGAGATATGCCGGGATAGCCATGGAATACCTGGAGAAAATGGGTGCAGGGAATAAGGAAGGGGAATTCTTAAAGGACTGGGAAGTCATCTATGGCGGGGATAATTATAAGTTAACAGTTTAAAGTCCTAATATATTTATAAATCCCTGTAAATATATTAAGGCTTTAAACAAAAGAAAAAGGAGCTGTAAGATAATGAGTGATAAAGACGAAAAAACACTAAAACAGGGAATAGTAATCG
>JAAYLO010000266.1 GCA_012521855.1 Halanaerobiaceae bacterium | reverse complement strand
GGGGGAAGCCTCTATTGTCATTGGAGCCCGTTCAGCAGTTTTTGCCCCGGTAAAGAATCCCGGCCTTATTATTATAGACGAGGAACATGAAAATTCATATAAACAGGGAGATTATCCTTATTATCATGCCCGTGAAGTAGCGATGAAAAGAAGCAAAATAACTGGAGCAACAGTTATCCTCGGTTCAGCAACTCCGGCACTGGAATCTTATTATCTTGCCCGAAAAGGGGTTTTTATTTTATCTGAATTACCGGATAGGATAAGCCAACAGGGGCTTCCGCCAGTAGAAATCGTCGATATGAGGGAAGAATTAAAGAAGGGGAATACAGGTATTTTCAGTGCCAGGCTTCAAAAGCTTATTTGTGATGCCCTGCAGAAAAAACGCCAGGCTATCATTTTCCTGAACCGCAGAGGTTATGTCAATTTTGTATTTTGCCGCCAATGCGGCCTGGCTGTAAAGTGTACTAACTGTGATATCAGTTTGACATATCATGCTGATATAAAGAGGCTCAGCTGTCATTATTGTAACTGGACCATGAAATTGCCGGAGACCTGTCCTGAGTGCGGCAGTGTGTATCTTGGTGAATACGGCTTCGGGACAGAGCGGCTGGAAGAGGAACTGGGCAATCTTTTCCCGGGAGCGGTAGTGGAAAGGATGGATATTGATACTGTGGCCAGAAAGGCTTCACATCAGAAGATCCTGAGCCGTTTTGAGAATGGTGAGATTGATATACTGGTGGGTACCCAGATGATTGCCAAAGGGCATGATTACCCTAATGTAGCTGTAGTAGGTGTCATCTCAGCTGATACAATGCTGAACATACCTGATTTCCGCTCTGCGGAGAGGGCCTTCCAATTATTAACACAGGCAGCAGGACGTACCGGAAGGGGGGAAAAGGGCGGACAGGTTATTATTCAGACATATAATCCTGATCATTATAGTATAAAGGCAGCCTGTAAACATGATTATCGGGAATTTTATGATAAGGAAATCAGTATCAGGAAACAATTTCAATATCCGCCGTTTACCCTGCTGGTAAATATTATAATCAAAGGACCGGATGAGAAAGAAGTTATCAGTTCTTCCAGTGAGTTGTACAGATTTCTGCAGAGATACAAATCATTAATACTGGAGATACTGGGGCCTGCCCCTGCCGGTATCAGGAAGATCAGGAAACAATACCGCTGGCAGATAATAATGAAATTTAATGGTTATAAAAAGAGAAATTTTGTCCTTTCAGGAATAAGAGAGGAATTTCTTAATAAATTTAAAAAAGATGTGGTTTTTCGTATTGATGTAGATCCCTTTATAATGATATAATTTAACAGGAGGTTTTAAGATGATAATGAATATAAGAAAAATCGGTGATCCTGTCTTGAGGACAAAAGCCAGGGAAGTTACCCTGATAACAGACCAGACCAGGGAAATACTGGATAATATGGCTGAAACCATGTATGCTGCCCCTGGAGTAGGATTGGCTGCTCCACAGGTAGGGATTCTTCAGCGCCTTGTGGTTATAGATGTAGGTGAAGAACATGGCTTGTTTCAGCTCATAAATCCTGTTATTACAGAGTATTCAGAGGAAAAGGAGATAATGGAAGAAGGTTGCCTCAGTGTACCAGGGCAGGAAGGCGGGGTGCTCCGTTCAAAGGCAGTTACCGTAAAAGCCCTGGATAGGGACGGTAAAGAGATTGAGATCAGGGCAGAGGGCTATTTAGCCCGGGCAATACAGCATGAAATTGATCACCTTGACGGTATACTATTTGTAGACAAAGTAATAGCTGGGGAGTGAGAGAATGAAGATTGTCTATATGGGGACACCGGATTTTTCTGTTTACAGCCTGGAAAGGATTTTTGAGTGCAGGGATTTTTCCATTGAACTGGTAGTTACACAACCTGACCGTCCAGGGGGCAGGGGGCAGAAACTTCAGCCTTCACCGGTCAAAATCAGGGCAGAAGAGCTGGGGCTTAAGGTTTTTCAAACAGATAATGTAAATAAAGATGATTTTATTGAAGTACTGAAAGAGATTGCCCCGGATGTGGTGGTTGTTGTTGCTTTCGGGCAGAAACTCGGTCCGGTGGTCCTTAACACACCGGTCAAAGGCTGTGTAAATCTTCATGCTTCCCTCCTTCCTGAATACAGGGGTGCCAGCCCGATCCATCAGGCCATCCTGGATGGCAGGGAACTGACAGGTGTAACGACCATGTATATGGCAGAAGGCTGGGATACAGGTGATATAATCTATATGAGAGAGGTAAGGATTGAACCTGAGGATACTGTCGGTACATTACATGATAAACTGGCAGAAATCGGTGCTGATCTTCTGGTAAAGACACTTCAGGATATAAAAAAGGGTACTGCCCCCAGGACAGAACAGGACCATACCAGAGCCACATATACCAGAAAGGTTGATAAAACAACAGGGAAAATTGACTGGAAGGCCAGTGCACAGACGATATATAATCAGGTGCGGGGTACCAATCCCTGGCCTGGTGCTTATACTTATTATCAGGGTGAAATCCTGAAGATCTGGAAAACGAGAATAAGGGATGATTACCATCCGTCTACTCCTCAGAATGCCGGAGTGATCCTGAATGCAGACAGCAAAAACGGTTTACTTGTACAGACAGGTGATGGTATCATTGAGATAGAAGAATTACAGTTATCGGGACGGAAAAAGATGTCTGTTAAAGATTTTCTTCATGGGTATACTATAAAAACCGGTGAAGAATTTGCATAAAAAGGAGGTATGGAGAGATGTTTTATCCGTTTTTTTATGATCCGTCAATTATAATCATTATTCCAGCCATGATACTGGTGGTATATGCTCAAATAAAGGTAACGAGTACTTATAACAAATATAGCAGAATATATTCAGGAAGCGGCTTGACCGGAGCGGAGCTGGCCAGTGAGCTGCTGAGGCAAAATAATATATATGATGTCAAAGTATATCAGATAAGAGGCAGATTAACAGATCATTATGACCCGGTTAGGAAGGTTTTAAATCTATCTCCTGGAGTATATGCCAGCAATTCCCTGGCAGCACTCGGTGTGGCTGCTCACGAGGTGGGCCATGCCATACAGCATGCTGTTGGTTATAAACCACTGAATATCAGGGCAAGCCTGGTTCCTGCTGCCAATATCGGGGCCAATTGGGGGTTGCCCATGGCAATATTTGGTTTCATTATAAATTCTGAATTTATGATAATGCTTGGCCTGGTTTTGTTTGCAGGTGCACTTTTATTCCATCTGGTAACATTGCCGGTAGAGTTTAATGCCAGTAAACGGGCTATCACTTTACTGGAAAGAGGCGGTTATCTTTCAGCCCAGGAACTGCCTGCTACCAGAAAGGTCCTGAGGGCAGCTGCCTTCACCTATGTTGCAGCTACCCTGGTAGCCCTGGCCAATTTGCTGAGAATACTGATGCTTTTGGGAATGCGTAGAAGAGATTAAGGGGACAGTGTACATGAATTGCAGGCTGACAGCCCTGAATATCCTGTTGGAGATTGGGAACGGGGCTTATTCCAATCTTGCCTTGAATAAACAGCTCAGGAATATAGGTGACAGCAGGGACCGTGCTTTAGTAACAGAGATAGTTTATGGTGTTTTGCGCTTTCAAAACAGGCTGGATTATATAATAAGGCTTTTTGCATCTACGGCTATAAATAAAATGGAGCCGGCAGTGTTAACGGCTTTACGTATCGGAATATACCAGATTTTCTTTCTGGAAAAGATACATTCAGCTGCAATTGTTAATGAGACAGTAAATGCAGTAAAAAAACTGGCCAATAAAGGTGCAGTGAACTTTGTTAATGCAATATTGAGAAATGTCATCAGGAAAAAGAGTAAAATCAGCTTTCCAGATCCGGTAAATGAAAAAAAAGATTATCTGGTTTATTATTTATCACACCCGGAGTGGCTGGTGGAATACTGGCAGAAGATTTATGGTTTTGAAAAGACCATGGCTCTCTGTGAGATCAATAATCAGCCTGCTGAATTGACCATAAGGGTAAATACCCTCAAGATCAGGGAAGAGGATTTTCTTGATATTTATAAAAGAGAAGGAATAAATATAGTGCCGGGCCTTATCCCCCGTGTCTATATCGTAAAGGACAAAAGAGCTGTTACAGAACTTCCCCTGTATGAAAAGGGCGGATTTTTTGTCCAGGGCCAGGCTGCTGCCCTTACCGGATATTTGCTGAACCCTGAACCGGGGATGAGGGTTCTGGATATGGCTGCTGCCCCTGGAGGCAAGACAACACATCTGGCTGAATTGATGGGTAATCAAGGAGAGATAACTGCACTTGATATCTATGAGCACAAACTTGAGCTGATTAAAGAAAATTGTTCCCGGCTGGGTGTTGAGATTGTAAAAGCACTGAAATGTGATGCCAGGGAATATACAGATAGAAAAAAATTCGATATGATATTACTGGATGCTCCCTGTTCCGGCCTGGGTTTATTCAGGCAAAAGCCTGAAATCCGATGGAATAGAAAATATGATGATATCAGGGAACTTGCTCTTCTCCAGAAAGAGATTCTGCAAAATGCTTTGAAATTGTTGAAAAAAGGTGGTATTTTATTATATAGTACCTGTACATTGACCAGGGAAGAGAATCAGGAACCTGTGAGGGAAATACTGGCCGGCACAGGGGAACAGTTGAAGATAGTTGATCTGGCTGAAGATTTAGAAAGGCTTGGACTGGACAGGCACTTTGCGACAGATGATTCCGGTTTTCTGGAATTGTTTCCGCCAGAGAGCAATACAGAAGGATTTTTCATGGCAAAAATGCAGAAAATTTAAGAGGAGAATTTTTGATGATGAAGCAGGATTTGAAGTCTTTAAACAGAAAAGAAATGATAAACTGGTTCAAAAAAGAAAATTATCCAGGCTTCAGGGCTGAACAGGTTTTTAACTGGATCTATAAGAACGGTGTAGACTCCTTTCATGAAATGACTAATCTCCCTGAAGAATTACGGTCTGAATTAGATGAAAAAGCATCTGTAAAGAGTAATCTTCTTTTAAAGAAAACTTTACAGGCCAGCGATGGTACCATTAAGTACCTCTGGGAGCTTACAGATGGAGAGACCCTGGAGAGTGTTTATCTTCCTTTTTATGAGGATATGAGACATAGTGTCTGTATTTCTACACAGCTGGGCTGTGCCATGAATTGTATATTCTGTGCTACAGGAAAAGGCGGACTGGTAAGGAATCTCACTACAGGAGAAATTATCGATCAGGTACTGGAAATACAAAAGGATATAAGCAGCGGGGAATTTGGAAAACCTGGTATAACGAATGTGGTCCTTATGGGGATGGGTGAACCCCTGGCCAATTTTGATAATGTGATAAAAGCTGTAGAGATCCTTAATGATGAGAAGGGTTTTGCTATCGGAATCAGGAGGATTACGGTATCAAGTTCCGGGCTGGTGCCCGGGATAAGAAGACTGGCTGAACTGAACCTGCAACTGGTACTGGCAGTATCTCTGAATGCTCCGAATGATTTGCTCAGAAACACTTTGATGCCCATAAACAGGAAATATCCCCTTGATGAACTTCTCAGTGCTGTTAAATACTATATAAAAAAGACCAGTAGAAGGGTTACTTTTGAATATATTTTAATTGATAATGTGAATGATTCACCTGAACAGGCATATGAGTTGGTAAGTTTACTCAGAGGAATAAAGTGTCATCTGAATCTGATTCCCCTAAATCCTGTGCGGGGTGTAAAGTATAGAAGGCCTGCCAGAGAAAAAATACTCCTTTTCAGGGATATAATAGAGAAAAACGGTATAGCGGTTACCATCAGGCAGGAACGCGGACCTGATATTGAGGCTGCCTGTGGTCAATTACGGCACTCAGGGAGCAAGGGGTGAGGGGTAATGGAGTATGTAGTATATACAAATAAAGGAAAAGTACGGCCTGAGAATGAAGATAGTTATCTGATAAAAGAAACTCCCTATCCATTGTTTGCTGTTGCTGACGGAATGGGCGGCCACCAGGCCGGAGAAGTGGCCAGCCAGCTGGCTGTTAAATTCCTGGAATCGGCAGAATTTGATTATCAGGATATCCTGGAAAGTATCCGCCTGACCATTGAAGGGGCCAACAGGGAGATTTATAATAAGTGCATGCTCGATTCTTCTTATACAGGCATGGGTACTACCCTTTCCATGGGTATTATTTATGAAAACAGGCTGTATATAGGGCACGTAGGAGACAGCCGTATATATCTTATCAGGGATAATGAACTTATACAACTAACAACAGATCATTCACTGGTAAATGAATTGATTGTAAACAAACAGATTACGAGACAGGAGGCTTTTAATCACCCCCAGAAAAATATTATTACACAGGCTCTGGGAACCAGTGATGAGTTAAAAGTAGAGATAAAAGAAATCGGGCTGTTTTCAGGTGATATCCTTCTTTTTTCTACTGACGGCCTCCACGATATGCTGTGTAGTGATGAAATAAATGATATTTTTGCTAAATACAAAGATAAAGATTTAGAACAGGTAAGTTCAATACCGGGAGATGAGACACTTAAAAAGGGCGGTAAAGATAATATTACTTATATAGTTATCAGGATTCAATCCCTTCAGGGCCAGAGATACACGATTATGGGGTGAAATTATGATTGG
>JAAYLO010000265.1 GCA_012521855.1 Halanaerobiaceae bacterium | reverse complement strand
TACCAGGCCCATGGCCTTATGTATCTTAAAAACCCCCTGGTTGTTTACACAGATTCCGGCACTCTCCTGTCCCCTGTGTTGTAAAGCCAGCAGTCCTAGATATGACAGTGAAGCTATATCCCGGGCTTTTCCTGGTACATATAAACCAAAAACACCGCATTCTTCTTTCATTTTATCATCATCAATAAAGCAATAACTATCTGACATTTTTTTCAGCCCCTGTATATTAATTATTTTTCAATCCGGCTAAGAATCTCCTGATAAGCATCTTCAACATTACCCAGATCCTGTCTGAAACGGTCCTTGTCCAGTTTTTCCTTGCTGCTGATATCCCAGAAACGGCAAGTATCAGGTGAAATCTCGTCAGCCAGATATATCCTGCCGGCTTTATCTTTTCCAAATTCCAGCTTGAAATCTACCAGCTCAATACCCCTTTTCTTCAGGAAATCACGTAATATATCATTTATTTCAAAGGCCATTTTTTTAATGGTATTCAGTTCTTCTTCAGTGGCCAGTTCTTCTGCAAAGATATGATATTCATTTATCATGGGATCTCCAAGTTCATCATCCTTATAATAAAACTCCAGTACAGGCTTCTTCAGGATAGTACCTTCTTCCAGTCCCAGTCTTTTTGAAATACTGCCTGCAGCAATATTCCTCATAACTACCTCAATTTTGAATATCTCCAGTCCTCTCACCAGAATCTCATTATCTGAAACAAGCTCAATAAAATGTGTAGGGATTCCCTTCTCTTCCAGCAATTCAAAAAAGATTTTTGTTATGGCAGTATTCATTATCCCCTTTCTCTGGATTTGCCCCTTTTTCTTTCCATTAAATGCAGTAGCATCATCCTTAAACATTACAATAAACCTGTCCTCATCAGCTGTCTTATAAACTTTTTTTGCCTTACCTTCATAAAGCAATTCTTTTTTCTCCACAGCCAAAACCTCCTTATAATATTTTCATTATATAACTTGAATTTTCTTATAAACCAAGTTCCTTTTTCCAGTAATCAACAACCCTTACGGTCTTTTCAGCGGCGATTCCCGTATATTTCTCTGGATTTACCAGTATCTCCTTCTGTTTTTCAGTAAACTTATCCAGATAAGCTTTTAATTCCTGTTTTTCCAGTACCAGTTCACGTAAATTCCTGCCGCTTTTCTCTGCCTCAAGTGTCAGGACCCTTACTGCCTCATGGGCATCTGGATGGCCGTAAGATGCCAGCAGGATATACAAGGGTTCAGCTACAATCATCTCTTTACTCATTTCAAAATTCCTTTTGATGTTTTCATAATCAACTGCAAAACGCTTAAAAACCCTGATAAGTCTGTTAACGGCTTCCATTAAACCAACAATTATTTCAGGAATAAAACGGGCAGAAGCGGAATTTGTCAGGTCCCGCTGATGTTCTGAGAGCTGATCCATGTATACTGTATTCATCCTGGGCATGAATTCTTTCCAGAGGCTCTTTACATTCTCATAATTAATGGGATTCCGCTTATGTGGCATTGTAGAAGAGCCTACCTGTTCACTATCAAAATGTTCGCCGATTTCTGCAATCTCTGATCTCTGAAGATGACGCATATCATCACTGATACTGGCCAGAACCCCAAAACAGGATATCAGGGCATGCACAAAGTCAGTCATATATTCAGTCTCTACTATTTGTGTCGAATGTGTAGAAGGCTGTAAGCCCAGTTCTGCCAGAACCTCCCTTTCAAATTCTTCCGGGTCATCAAAGAAAAGATGGCTGGCATTGTAGGCACCTACAGCGCCGGATATCTTACCCGCCAGGATACTGCTTTTATTCTTCAGTTCCCTGATACGGTTGCCCAGTCTGCTTACATATCCCGCAAAAGTAAAACCAAGGGTTATCGGTACGGCATGCTGCCCATGGGTCCGGCCAATCTGAATGGTATTCTTTTCCCTTATGGCAATATCCATTAACAGTTTTTCAAGTTTACATAGAGCAGGAATAACCAAATCATAACTGACCTCTTTATAGCGGAGGGAATTTGCTGTATCCACAATATCAAAAGAAGTAGTGGTAAAATGTACATAAGGCCTGGCCTCCGGGCTCACCTTGCGCTGTATACAATTGACCAGTGCCCTGATATCATGTTTTGTTCTATATTCCTCATTATAAACCTCTTCTGCAATTATCTCACTGGCAGCTTTACTTACTTCTTCGGCAACACTTTCAGAACAGATTCCCCTTCCTGCCAGTACCTTTACCAGTGCTGCCTCTACCCTGGCCTGATATTTGATCCTGGCTTTTTCTGATAAATACTTGCTGTATTTTGAAAAATCCTCTTCATTCAAGGAATAGCGGTGATCCAGAGGACTTATATTCTCAAAAATACTGCGTCTGATCATTCCTTTTATCCCCTCCTTTTCAGATACTCCCTGTATCCCAGTTCCTCAATTTCATCAGCAATTTTATCTACTCTAAGGGTCATCTCCCTTTTATATTCTCCAAATTTCTTCAATAAATCCTGATCTCCAACAGCCAGAATCTGTACAGCCAGCAGGCCCGCGTTCTTTGCACCATTGATGGCCACAGTCGCCACCGGAATACCTGAAGGCATCTGTACAATAGAAAACAGGGAATCCAGTCCGCTGAGAGTTGAGGTCTTTATCGGAACCCCGATTACCGGCAGGCTGGTTTTTGCTGCTATTACACCCGGTAAATGAGCTGCCCCGCCTGCACCGGCAATTATTACCTTCAAACCCCTTTCTTCTGCACTGCTGGCATATTGTGCCAGCCTCTCCGGGTTGCGGTGTGCAGAGATTACAGTTATTTCAAAAGATATCTGGAACTCTTCCAGGATTTCTGCAGTTTCTTTCATAACCGGCAAATCAGAATCACTACCCATAACAATACCTGCAAGTGGTTTCATGATTTGTACCTCCCTTTTATATGTATTTAAGAGCCTTATGCCCTATATCGTGTCTGATATGAAAATCAGGGAAATAAATCTTCTCCACCCCTGAATAGGCCTTTTCAATGACCTCCATAAAACTGCTTCCAATTGCAGTTACAGCCAGAACACGGCCTCCATCTGTATAAAGTTCTCCATCTACAAGTTTTGTCCCGGCCTGAAAAACAAGGAGATCATCCCTGCCGTCCACTTTATCTATTCCACTGATTAGTTTTCCCTTCTCATATTCCATAGGATATCCACCTGATGCCATAATAACACATAAAGCTTTTTTGTCAAACCATTCTATTTCAAGCTCAGACAAACTTCCCTCAATCACGGCCAGGGCAATCTCAACAAGGTCAGTCTTTAAGAGAGGCAGAACAACCTGTGCCTCAGGATCACCGAAACGGACATTATACTCAATGACTTTTGGCGAACCATCCTTTATTAAAATACCTGTATAAAGAACACCTTTATAATCTATCCCTTCACTCTTTAAACCTTCCAGTGTCGGGAATAGTATCTCTCTTTTCACCTTTTCCATCATCTTTTCATCAACAAGAGGTGCAGGGGCATAGGCACCCATGCCTCCGGTATTGGGACCTCTGTCTTCATCATAGGCCTGTTTATGATCCTGTGAAGCTATCATCGGTACTATAGTCTTCCCGTCTACAAAGGCCAGAACCGTAGCTTCCTCACCCTCCAGATATTCTTCAACTACAATCCTCTGGCCGGAACTACCGAATTTTTTCTCAATAAGCATGGATTCTACAGCTTCTACTGCAGTACTGAGCTCCTTTGCGACAACAACACCCTTGCCTGCAGCAAGGCCCTCAGCTTTTACCACTATAGGGGCACCTTTATCTTTAATATATTCCAGGGCCTCCTCTGCATTATTGAAGACCTTATACTCTGCTGTAGGAATACCATATTTTTTCATAAAGCCCTTTGCAAAAACCTTACTTCCCTCAAGAATAGCAGCGTTCTTTACAGGCCCAAAGGCCTTCAAACCAGCTCCCTGGAAACGGTCAACTATGCCTCCAACCAGAGGTGCTTCCGGGCCTACAAAGGTAAGATCTATTTCCTTTTCCAGAGCAAATTTCAACAGATTATCAATATCGAGTCCATCTATATCAACATTTTCACCATACTCAGCTGTTCCCGGGTTGCCGGGTGCAGTATATATCCTGTCCACATACTTAGATTGAGCAATTTTCCAGACAAGACAGTGTTCCCTGCCACCATTTCCAACTACAAGTATTTTCATTATTCCCTCCTGTTTTTGTATATACTTATTGGTGTAAAAAATAACACTGCCCAGGACAGGAAAATCCTACTTATGCCTTTTAATGAGTAGAACCTCCCCGCCTGGGCTTTTATCCCTTCGGTGTAATATATACATATATCTGTACCGCTCGGACCTGCTATCATAATAGCCCCTTCAGGCTATCCATGATACGGAACCCTAAGTACACTTCCCTCATAGTCAGAATGTTTACGGCGTTCTGGTAGAAACTGGTGGGCCATATCCCCACCATTATATGAGGTGTCTATTTTTTATTTTCACAATACTATCTTAACAGATGTAATGAATTAAGTCAAATGTTTCTTCTTTCAAGTTAATCTAGCTGGTGGAAGCAATAATGCCTTTACACAGAATATATGGCAAGAGAAACCTGCCATTATTGATCCTCTCTTTAGAGATTTCCGCGATGTTATTAAACAGTTCAAACACGTTGCCGGATATCATTGTTTCACTGATAGGGAATTGTATTTCTCCATTTTCAACATAAAAACTATTTTTCGCCACACCTGAAAAATCTCCATTAGCAGCAGGACTACCCCCGGAAAACCTGGAGATAATTATTCCTTTATCAATAGTTTTAATCATATCGTCCAGTGATTTCTTACCATTTTCCATAACAAGGTTTTGACAGGTTGACGGACCCCGCTCAAAACCGGTCTTTTTCGCCCCATACAGGTCAAGCAGGTAATTCCGTAATATCCCCTTTTCAAAAATATAATCATTACGGTTTACAATCCCGTCCCGTCCAAAGTAATTTTTTACAGCCAGGTGTTCAGAATCCGGTTCTATCCTGAGGGTGAATAGTTCACTGAGCAGCTTTTCATTTATTTTATTCTGGAATCTGGAGGTACCGGAAATGAGCATATAATTCCTCAGATGTTCCAGTAAATAAGCAAGAAAGTCTGATAGACAATCAGGTGTAATAAGCAGATCGCCTGTAAACTTCTTCACTGGGATAGGGCGGGTTTTGAGCTGTTCAACAGTTTCCTTTAAAAGGTATTTCAAGGAACCAAGTTCAAACAGGTCCTTCTCCAGATTATCAGTAATCACATCAGTATAATTGAAAGAAGATATCTCCCTGCCCCTTTTAGCAAAAAACATCAGACTGAAAAGATAATTACTGGTATGGGCAGATAGTTTTACACCATTAGTATTTTGATAATATTCATGATCATCTATATGTTCAAGAAAAGCTGTATCGATAATTAAATCCGGATAATCACTCTCTAATTTTCTCAAAAAATCTTTTAAACGTCTGTGCATTAAAGAAAGATCCAGTTCTGCTTTACTATGTACAAATTCCCTTTCAATCACCTGGCCAGAAATATCGTTTGCCTCATCAACCTGAGAATTCTCTGCATTTTTCTTCAGTTCCTCTACAGCTTCTAAAATAGACTTTTCATCTATTTTATTGATCTGCATGGAATCCTTCTTTTGATCTATAATTCCGGTCATATTAAGGGTATATTCTTCCCTGGTTCTTAAAAGACTTATCTCCCCGCAGCTGATATTCATTTCCTGTATGATTGTCCGGTTAAGCAAGACTTCCCCTTTATGTACATTCTTCTTCATAAGTTCAAGAGTTTTATCCAATACTTCCATCTTACTTACCTCCTATATTTATTTTACATTTTACTGCCGGACCACCCATTCCAACAGGAATCATCTGCTTCTTCCCGCACATACCGGAATTGGACCAGTGCATGTCATCTGAGATCATGGTAACTGTCTTTAACATATCAAAAGCCACACCTGAAATAGTGGTGTCCTTAATTGCCCGGCCCAGTTTTCCATCCTTTATTTCATAACCGCTGATTATACCAAACATAAACTCACTGGTTGAATCAGCCTGGCCATTGTTTGTATCTATCAAATAATAACCATTTTCAATAGAAGATATCATATCCTCCAGTTTATCTTTTCCAGGTAAAATGGCGGTATTTCTCATCCTCACCAGCGGCTCATCAGAAAATTGAAAAGCCCGGGCATTACCTGTAGGCCTGTCACCGAAATCATTGGCAAATTCCTTGTTGTTCATATATCTTTTTAAGATTCCGTCTTTTATAATTACAACATTTTCAGCTCTTGTCCCCTCATCATCTACAAATATTGGTACAGGGCAGATGCTTCCCTCAAATTCATAGGCAAAATCTACAAGAGTTACAATCTCACTGGCTACCTGCTCATTCAAATAATCTTTTGCAATTGAGCCGCTCTTTACCATATCTGCCTCAGTAGTATGGCCTATAGCTTCATGGGCAAGAATACCTGCCAATCTGGAATCAAGAATTACATCATGATAACCGGCAACAGGATAAACCCCCTCAGCTTTCTCCCTTACCTTTTTATAAACTTCATCGATTTTTTTATATATTTTTTCCGGCTCATCGAATAAATCCTCAAACTGTCCCAATCCGCCGACTGGTTCATAAATTTCATAAATCTCACCATCTTTTTCATAGGAAAGAATTATGCTCAGGTTACACCGGGGAATCATTGTATAGGCAGAAGTACCAAATGATGTTACCAGATTCTTTTCCATATCCAGACTGTTCAGGGAAAAGGTTTTTGATACCAGATCAGGATACCGCTCCTGGGTATAGCTATGTAAGGCCTGTAAATACTCAATCATTTCTTTTCTGGTGACTCTGGGTTTTTTTGTAGAAAAATCTTTAATGATTTCAAAACCCTCTTCAAACAAAGACCCTTTGGCCTTTTTTTCAATATCATTCAAGGTATAAGCATTCTCTTTAGCCTTGCTGATTACCCCTTTCACAGATTTCTCATCAAGAAGGGGTGTTGAAGCAAAACCAAAAACACCATTCCTGTAAACCCTTGCTGATATACCGCCCTTTGTAGTTCTTATATTCCTCACCAGGCTGCCATTTACAAGCACCAGAGAAACCTGATTATTCTCCTGTAAACGTAACTCAGTGTATTCATCAAAAGAATCTCTGAAAGACTTCAAAAACTCCAGTTTCATTAATTACCCTCCTTTTCGTATTCGTGTTGCCATAAATTTTCTTTTTTTTCATATTGTTGTTAAAATATGTTTATCACAACAGCTATCTTGATAATATCATATTTTCCGGCAAATATGAAGGTTTTTTATGCAAAATCCTATCTCTCCTTTTTTTATTATGATATAATATTTGTGATATTTTGAAAGGAGATGCCGGACATGATAAAAACAAAAATATATGGAACTATCGGGCCCTCTTCATATCAAAGAGAAATGATAAAAAACATGATCAATATTGGTCTATCCGGTTTGAGGATAAACCTCTCTCATGGCAGCTTTACCGGATTTCAGAAATGGTTTTCAAATATAAAGGAAGCCTGTATGGAATGCGGAAAATCCATCGATATTATAGCTGACATAAAGGGCCCTGAAATCAGGGCTGAATTAATTAGTAAAGCTTATCTCAATCTGAACGAAAATGACTCAGTCTTTATTTATTCTGCAAATCCCCCCCACCCGGATACTGATAATAATATCCTGTTTAATCCGGCTCATATAGTAAAACTGATAAAAAAAGGACAGACTATACTCCTGGATGACGGCCTCATAAGACTTTCTGTAAATAAAACACATAAATATGGTAATGAAATAAAAGTGGAATGCACCGTACTTCAGGGAGGCAGACTTGGTAACAAAAAAGGAGTAAACCTGCCGGGAATGAAAAACCATCTCCCCTCTTTAGGCTGCAGAGACAAAGAGGATATTGCAATGGGAATCAGGGAAGGAATAAATTATATCATGCTACCCTTTACCCGCACCATGTCTGATGTCCAGAGTCTCCGGAATTACCTGGACTCAAAGGGAGGAGAAAACATAGGTATCCTGGCGAAAATAGAAAATCAGGAAGGAATTGATAACCTGGAGAGTTTTCTTGATAAAATTGAAGGTATCGTAATTGCCAGAGGTGATCTCGGGGTTGAAATTGGTATCACAAAAGTCCCCATTGTGCAGAAAGAGATTATAAAACTATGTAATCAAAAAGACAAGATCTCTATTGTCGTTACGGATATGCTCCATTCCATGATTAATTCACCAGTCCCTACCAGGGCAGAAATAAGTGATATTGCCAATGCTGTCCTGGATGGCTGCAGCGGGTTGATGTTGACTGATGAAACTGCCGCGGGAAAATATCCCCTTGAATCAATACGGATACTCATTGATACTGCAGCCGAGCTGGAAAAATGGATGCTGTTGAAAAAAGGACTATAACCATTCAAAGAGATTTTTGAAAACTATATCCCTTTTTATATAGCCCTTTCGTTCATAAAAGGCATGTGCTTTTTGACGCTGAAATCCACTATGTAAACAAAGTGTACCAATATTTCCCTTTTGAGCATATTGCTCTGCTTTTTCAAGTAGTTTTGTTCCAATACCTTTATTTTGATAATACTTATTTACCGCAAAAGCAATTATTTGAATGTATTCTCCCTCAATATTAAAGGCAATACCTTTGCATAAGCCAATAAATCCTATTACTTTATTATTATGAACGGCAACGAAGGTTTGATAGTCTTTACGTTTGCAGATAGCATCAAAACGTTTGAATGCTTCTTCTTTTTTTAAGCTGTCATACAAGAACATTTCTGACCAGTTCATATATTTCTTCATAATCATTACTATCTAAAGTACGTATTAAGAATTCCATTAACATTACCACCCCTTCTCATTCATCTAAATCTCTTCTGTATCACCAACTGATTGGCGTTGTCACTGCTATATTTCTCTTTCTAAATACTCTGCAACTCTCCGTATGCAATCTTTACATACTGTATAGAATAAACCCATTTCCTTTTCAAAGCGATTCATGAAATCCCCGGACTAATCCTGCACCGGGTTTATGTGCAATCTTTTCATCAGATATTTTATCACAGCATAAAATATCTTTTAGTTATTGTGCCATATTTGCTTTTGATACTTTTTTGCATCATTTCACACCAATACCCTTCTCGATACAATTCCCGGTAAAAAAGGCAAGTGTACCATGCAGCAAGTCAACAATAGAGTCCTGATAATAAGGAACTGTTCAGCATTCTTCATCCAGGTGATATAACCACTGCAAATATATATCTTCTGCTTTCGAGACAAGCTACTTTCTGGCTATTATGAATATACGGCCTTCCCTTTCCGGTTCGTCAATTTTATTACTTAAATCATTTATATTGGCAAAATATACTTCTCCCCATCCTATTTCATTTAACATGTCTTTAACTTCATTTAAATCATAAACATAATTGTAGATTACCTCATCAAATCTTATAAATAAACCGTTTATTTCTTTTACAAAGCCGGTAATCCTCATAACCGCTCTGTTTTTTTCTTCATCAAATATTCCTCTGTTTATTAGAAAAATATCATCCGAATCATTAATATTGATACTATTCCATCTTTTCAAACCATATCGAGTGTTCAAATCAAAAATAAAATATCCATCTCTAGCAAGACTATTGAACACAGATTCAAAACATCCCTTCAGGGCTTTTTTGCTTTCCAGATGATTAAGGGAATCAAATGTTGAAATAACCAGGCCAACTTCAGTATCAAGACTAAAACTACTGGCATCTGCCTGAATAAATACTGCCCTCTTATTTTTTATGAATTCTTTTGCATTTTCTTTTGCATAATTAAGCATACTTGATGAAATATCAATACCAATGACTTCAAAGTCTTCTTTCAAAAATTCATGTGCCATCTGTCCTGTGCCACAGCACAGGTCCAGAATTACTTTATTGTTTTTATAAACTTCAGTTTCTTTATAGTATTCAATTATTTTATTTGCTACACTTAATGCAAATCCACTCCACATTTTATTATAGACTTTCGCAAAAATATCACCATAAGCATGACTCATTTTCTCCCCTCCTCCAATTCTGTCAATATTAATTTTTGAGTTCAGTATTACTGACAATTTTTAAATAAATATCATTCTATAGTGGTGGCTCTGATTTCCCTCTGAACCCATAGGATTCCTGATACTCATTGTACCTTTTCATAATAATCCCGGTAAGCTTTCCTTTCATCAGGCATCAAGTATTCTCTAAGCGGTTTATTCTCATTATCATACTTCCATAATGTTATGAGTGACGGCTCAACCTCAATAACAACTTCATCCCGCATATGTGAGTATTTCCGGAATGAACCTGCATGACGTTTTGGATAATTTTCTTTAAAGAAATGATGCTCTAAAGGATGACCTGCAATTTTTGCTCTTCCTTCTATCTGAACATTTCCAGAACAGAGTGCAACATTGGGGTTTTCTTTAATCTGCCGGTACTTGAGAAAATCTTTGTCAGTCTGGAAAAGTATCTTTAATCCAACATTAATTACACTTACAATCCTGGCTGTTACGCGGTTATCTGAACATGTTGACAGAACCATATGGTCCATTCCATTTAAAAAATCAATAATTTCCTTCTGAAGAACTTCGAAATCAATCTTTTTCATACCTTTACCCCCTTTCAAATTCAATATATTGCCTGTCCCAAAAAGAATCTTTTTCTGAATTTTTTATTTCCTGCAATTATTATTACTATGCTAATTAATCAAGCCGTAACTTTATTTATAATTTAAAAATCTTTTTACATTATCAATATGCCTTTTTGCAATACTACCTTCTCTAATATATTTATCAACTTCATTTATATTGAACCATCGGAGATCGTCAACTTCTCTGGTAATAGTAAATTTATCATCTTCTACAAATACAAGATAACCTAACATCAGTGCTTCGCTGTGTTCATGAAAATAACTTGAAATGTATTTATGCTCTTTTGTTTTTAAACCTGTTTCCTCTTCTGCTTCTCTTGCCACTGCCTCTTCCGCGGTTTCTCCCTTCTTTATAAAGCCAGCTACTAATACCCAGTATTCTGAAACATAGTTTTGCTTTAACAATAATACTCTATCATCTTTAACAACCATTACTATTACACATGTATTAAAAAGATCAAAAAATGGCTTGTTGCATAAAGGACAAAAAGGTAATAAACCTTCATCACCTATTTCTTTAGTGATTAGTTTTTCGCCACAAGCAGTACAATATATAAACTCCATCTTTATCTCTCTCCTTTTTTCAGCTCATATCTTATCAGGCCGCAAATACCTACCCGCTTACATATTCTGCATTCCATCCCCTTTTACCTTTTATAAACCCAGCACATATTTTTTTTCCATTTCTTTTATTAAGCCCATAATACTTTCTGAAAACGCAACTAAATTATGCTCTTTTGCCACAGTATTATAAATTTCAAAAAACTGAAATGGATTGTTTACCGTTTCAATAATAATATCCTGACCACATATTTCCATAACCTTATTCACCATGTAATAACCTATAACATGGCCGCTCAAAGGTAAGTACAGGTTTATGTTATTGACATCTTCTATACAATCTATAAAAATATCAATCATTTTTTTATCCAGTTTCATTATTAATTCAGGTGCTTTTTTACACAACTCCCTGTATTGCATTGCGTAATTCTTAAGGAATGGGTCCTTTATTTTATGGTAACCATCATAAATCCATTTTTCCGTATCTATTTGATCTGCGACTCCCTCAGAGTGTATTTGATTAATTACCATGATTATTCCCCTATCCTCTGCCTCAATTTTTGTAATATCAAAACATAAAATTTTATTCCTATATAGGTGGTGTAATTCATGGGCCAATATCAGTTCTAAAAGATCCTGGTCTTCCATATTTAATGCAAACAAGACGTCAAATATTATAATGTCATAGCCTCTGGCATCATTGGCAAATACTAAAAAGAAAATTTCCGCTTCTTTACTAAATCCATTTGCCGGCAAATACTCCATGGTATATTTTAAAATTCTTTTTTCATTTATCCGGCTTTTATATCCGGTTAAAAAATTATTTATTTTATCCTCATTTTTCAACACATTGATATAATGTAGAAGGATATTTTTTATTATTTCATTATCTCCATGGGCTATCTCTTGTCTTTCTTGATTTTTTGATGGCATGTAGGCAATTTTAAAGTATTGTTGAAAAAATTCTCTGCTTAATTCAATTTGAATCAATTTTGTATATCCTGGATTGGCAAATAACTCATCCCATATTTCTTCAGAAGGATTAATGTCCTTTCTTAAAAGATTCATAATTTTTAAGAATTGATGAACACCGGTAAAATTAAGCTTTAACATTTTAAATACACCTCATTTTTAAAAACTGCAGCCATGTACCGTATCTGCATAATATTATGTTTTTTTATAAAATACTATAGCGGAAGGGATATATTTTGATGAACCCTCCACATCAATTTCAGCCTGACAGCCTTTAAAAACCATTCTTTACTTGCAAGTTCTACTACTCTCTTTATTGCAGCCTGGCCAATCCCCTTACCATGTTTCTCTTTGCGCCCAATCATAATCAGCTTCTTCTGCTTCAAGATTATCCTTTTCAAGCCAGATAGTTCCTATAGCATGGCCATCTGCGACTATGGTAAACCACAAATACAATTTTTATAACACCGGATATTTTCAAAATATAAGTCCTGATGATCAAAAGCATATTCCACTAGTACCATTCTTTGATTACCGACAGGTGCGTCTATCTCCCACCCCATTGATTTTAGATACTGGATAAATGACCAGATAAATCATTTAAAATCTTCATATATACTCCTCCATAATTTTGAGATCTTGTCCTGGAACATTTGTTCTTATATATAATAATAGCATATGTTTCTTTCTTCCAAAAGTATTTCATTAGCTTATGTTGGGCTATAAAACACTATAATTTATCATAATGCGAAAATTTCAATAAATACACATTATGGTAAACACGGCAACACGGGGTACATTTCTATCAGCAAGATAAATAAAACCATCATTGAAAATAAATTACCAGATGCCTTTGTTTCAAAAAGCAGGTCACATTTACGACCTATAGAACAGCAATACTCTTTATCCTTCACATGAAAGCTCCTTCCAGTTTTCTAAATTAGTTTGTTCCCTGTTAACTAATCTCTTTCTCTATAGGTCCCTTAGATAAATATGTGTCTGGAGGAGGAGAATCCAATTACTCAATTTCTTGAATCGGAACCCATATTTCCACTATAGAATCTTCATTATCACCATCAAATCTCTCATCGTAAAATTCAACTACATATGGTTTCCCATCAAGCAGCCGATCTCCATATCTCTCTTTGTTTGCTTCCAGCCATTCATCCATAGCGTTATTTTGACTATCATAACCCTGGGCGACATACACTTCGAAGGATGCATAGGTAGACGCTGGCAACTCTAATACAGTAAAAGCACTATCAACATTTCTGTCTGATACACAGACACCCACATGACATATACACTGATTATCATCGTAAATACGGATCTCATATGAATTGTCTGAAATTTTATTCTTAAAGCCAATCTTTTTGTAGAGCCCAATAAATTGCTGCCACAACTCACCGGTTTTACTTCCATCACCTGTAATACCTGCTATTAACAGCTTTCCTTCTTTTATGAATTTCGGATGCACAAGGATACCTCCCTTTAATTTTTTCATAAATTTTTCTACAATCTCTTCAACAGACATGATTACCGGGGTATAACCCATCCTTCGATAATCGCCTGCGAAATACCATAACTATTCCTGAAGGCACGACTAAAGAACTGGGATGAATTAAACCCACATTCAAAACAAATTGAAGTAATGGTTTTTTCTGGATCTGTGAGTAATTGCGAAGCTTTTGCCAGGCGACGTTCGCGTATATAGGTGGCGATAGGCTTTCCAACTACAGCAGAAAATAACCTGTGGAAATAATATGGAGAATAACAAAATTTTTCAGCCACCTGTTCATAGTCTTCAATATCTTCCAGATGCTCTTCAATGTAATATAAAACCTCAGTTATTCTTTGAAACTTATCCATTCTCCTCCTCCCATTTTTATGTTGAGTCTAACTGGTTATAGTATACCAATTTTTGTGTTAAAGGTCTTAACATTTCTTGCCCTTTGTCATTCTATTTATTAGATAATTTTAAGAATATTATGCTAATATAATAGTATCTTCTTTAATTTCTCCGGATTCCTTTCTTCCACCTGGAAACTTATAGGCACCCGTTTCACTGGAAAATAACATTAATAGTTTTCTATTATTTATAATAACAGCCCGTACAGCTTCCCTGGTAATTTTTTTGCCCTGTTTATTTAATT
>JAAYLO010000264.1 GCA_012521855.1 Halanaerobiaceae bacterium | reverse complement strand
GTTGTATAATAGTATTCATAAGAAGACTCCTTTCTAAATGTTTTGTTTGACACTTAACATTTTATCAAATAAGGAGTCTTCTTTCTATTTTATTTTAATATTTCTCCAAAACTTATTTTACACTAACTTGCCATTATTTAAGCTGTTTTCCTCTTTATATTATTTCCCCGTAAAAAATTACCCTCTGCCCGCCCTTTATAAGAACAGGTCCCCCGGAAATTTAAGTGTCGGGATAAAACTGCCCGCTTACATTTACAGCAGCAGGCTTTCCCTTCCTGCTGTAATCAAAAAGGATGACCTGTAGTCCGGGCTCTTTACTTTCTAAAAGTTCTCCCATCCTTTCTGCCAGGGCAGGGTCGGTCACATCAAATTTAAAAAGGTGAAAATCGAGCTCTCTCAGGATTTCCCTGATACTCTTACCGGATAAATGGGGGAGAAAGGTCCTTATGTTTTCTTCCCTTTCCAGGAATCTATATCTTAAGTCATTGAAATCTTCGATACTATATCCTGCTGCCCAGTCAGGGAGTTTTGCCCCCTTTTCATGAAGGAGAAAATCAAATTTCAATATCTCCCTGAAGATATCCAGTTCCTCCTCACTTGATGAAAGGCTCTCCTGGAAAAAATCGAATAATATACTATAAAGAGCCTTTCTGCTGTGAGCCATTTTCCTTAAGTCTTTTCTCACAAAATAACGGGCGAGATCTTCATAGAATGAGAAATATGAATCATAGTAGTGCTGAAATATAAATCTCAGTGAATTTGTAAAAACACCGGAATTGTGATATCTGTCCAGGACATATTCTATCTCCTTCAATCTGAGGAGTTCACCATAGGAAATATCCCTGTTTTCAAGGACCTCATAGGGAGGCTCTTCTGTAAATTTATATTCGAAACCAGGGGATTCCCTCCTGATCCTGGAACCTTTCAGGAGTTTCAAAAAACCAGGCTGCAATACATGTGGATCCAGGCCATATACATCATCAAAAGACCTGGCAAAGGAATGATAGCTTTCAGCAGGCAGTCCTGCTATGAGATCCAGATATAGTTTAATAATCCCTGCTTTCCTCAGGGCCTTCACATTCTCAGCCAGTTTCTTAAAATCCATCTTCCGCCCGATGAGCTTCAGGGTTTCCTGGTTGGTGGACTGTACACCGATTTCAAACTGGAAGAGACCATCAGGAACCTTTGCAAGAAAATCCAGGAGCTCCTTACCCAGTATATCTGCACTGATCTCAAAATGATAAGTGGTCTCAGCCCTGTTCTCTACCAGGAATCTCATGATTTCCAGGGCCCTTTTCTGATCATAATTGAAGGTCCTGTCAACAAACTTCAGTTGTTTTACCCTGTTTTCTATATAAAAACCCAGGTCCTCCTTGATCCTCTGCATGGAAAAGGACCTGACACCCTTTATGGCGGAAGAAAGGCAATAACTGCAGTTGTAAGGACAGCCCCGGGATGACTCATAGTATATGATCCTGTTTTCCAATCCCCGCAGATCAGATCTGCTATAGGGACGGGGAATGGTATCAAGTTCACAGATCAGCTCCCGCTCCCTGTTTTCCACAGGAAGGCCTTCCCGGGTCCGGTAGACAATGCCATCAATCTCCTCCAGTTGTGCTTCAATCACTCTGCCGCTATAGAAAACAGAGAGCCTGTCCAGCAGTTCCTTAAAGGTCAGCTCCCCTTCTCCCCTGACTATAATATCGATAAAGGGATTTCTCTCCATTGTTTCCACTGGATCAAAGGAAACTTCCGGTCCGCCCAGTACTATCAGGAGACCGGGCAGTACTTTCTTCAATCTGCCTGCCAGTTTGAGGATATACTCCCGGTTCCAGATATATGTTGAAAAGGCAATGAGATCAGCCCCGGCCCTGTAAAGTTCTCCCAGTATGTAGTCCGGTTTTTCATTTATGGAGAACTCTTTTACTTCCAGCTGGAATTCAGCTCTGCAATATTTCTTACAGTATTTCTCAATATACCTTAAAGCCAGTGAGCTGTGAATATATTTAGCATTCAATGCTGCCAGTACCACTTTCATGCACTTACACCCCTGCCTTTTCTCTTTCAGTTTTATTAAAAATTGCTGCTCCTTTTATTATTATATAACAGATTGCGGAATTAAAAAAAGGGAATAATAAATATTCCCTTTTTTAAATAAAACATCTCTTCTGGTTTTTCTCCTATTCTCTTATAATCTCATCCCTCATATAGCTGTTCCAGACATTTTCAAACCAGCTGTCTTCTTCAGGTATTTCTTTTACACCGGTCCATTGAAATTCACATATTCCATCCTTATAGCTTACCTTTTGAATCCTGTCATTCAGGGAGCCGTCACATAGAGAGAAACGGAATTCCTCATCAAGACCCTCTATGGGCAATTCTCCCTGCGAATCATATACAAGGTATGAACCCCTGCTCCTTCCGCCGTTTTTAATATAATCTTTGATGGCAGATAAATATACATATTGGGTAATCAGGAGATCATAATTCTGGAATGCCTCTCTAAGCTCATAGGCACTTGATAATATAGTTTCCTTCCTCAGGGATTCCAGATCCCTTTTTGCCTCCTCTGCCCCCTTGTGAGCATTCTTTAAAGAACGTATGTGTGCCCCGGCTCTATCCATCCGCCTGCCTATATTCTGACGGATTTCATGGACATTCCCCTGACTGCCTATATTTGAAGCAAAGGTTTCTCCCAGTTCTATCTTCGCCTTGATCTGTTCTTCTGTGGAAGAGAGAAAAGCATCTTTATCAGGAGGTTCTTCAGTATATCTCTTTGCAATATATTGTGCTGCCCTGGTACTACCTACCTGTCCTGAATTCAGAGCACTTCCGCCAGGACGGTATACACCATGAGTACCGTTTACTTCACCAACAGGGAAGAAATGCTTTATATTGCTTTCCCACCAGTGATTACCATATAAGCCTCCATTGTTGTGCTGGGCACATACGGCTATTTCCAGGTACTCATTGTACAGATCAATCTTATTATTCTTATACAGATCAATGGCCGGCTGATTCATATGGGCAAGCCTTTCGATGGGTGTGCCAAAAAGTGCACCGGATTTCTCCAAATACCTGTAGCTTTCTTCACCCAGAAGAGAAAAATCCAGTTCTCCATTTCTACTTCCATATGAAGGATTTTTCGTGAAATCCAGCCAGACTCTGCGCCCCTTTATTACTGTTTCATTATAGACCAGTAAATCAATGAGGGAAGAGCCCTGGTTTTTCACTTTCCTTGGATCAAAAGGCCATTGGTAGCCTTTCAGGAATATTACATCAAGCATTTTCCCGGGATCGGAAAAATACTCGTTAAGAAACTCCTTTTCATCACTGCCGTCTTTTGCAGTTGAAACATACCTCGGCAGGACCTGCTGGTATGTACCGGATAAATTCCAGCGGAACTTGATTGAAGCAATAC
This sequence comes from Halanaerobiaceae bacterium, assembly GCA_012521855.1. Taxonomy (GTDB): domain Bacteria; phylum Bacillota; class Halanaerobiia; order Halanaerobiales; family DTU029; genus JAAYLO01. The sequence continues at coordinate 3,953 of JAAYLO010000264.1, read as the reverse complement.
CATACTGTGATTCAGTCAGGTTTTTACCCAGTACGCCTGCCTCAAAAGCAATACCAGTTGAGCCGGTCTGGCTTTCGGGATAAACAGATCTCTCATATATGCCGGCAGGCCCGCCTGTTGCATATATTATATTGGTACAATTGAATATTACATATCTTTTTTCTTTGTTTTCAAGTGCATTCAGGTTCAGGGTAATCAGTCCTGCTGCTTCTTTTTCACCATTATCCAGTGTATTTGTCAGGATACCGATAACCTGATAGCCGTCAAAAATCCTAATGCCTTTTTTCCGGACCTGTTCTTCCAGTTTTTCTGTCATATATTTTGAGGTTAACGGCCCGGCAGATGTTGCCCTCTGCCTGGGGTCATGATCTGTCTTGTATCCTATATATTCTCCGTATTTATTGTGTGGAAAAGGTACACCGATATCTACAAGATGGTAAAAACACTTGGCAGACAATGCTGCTTCAACAAGGGCAATATCACCATCCATACTGCCTCCTGCAAAAAGGGTTTCTGCCATCTCATATACTGAATCATCTTCTCCCCCGGCCAGGGTCAGTTTATAGTATGTCTGCTTATCAGAACCTGTATTCCTGGAGGTGCCCATATTTATGCCTTCCGTAATTACTGCAATATCTTCCTGGCCGTAATTATAGAGCCGGTCTGCAGCATTAAGCCCGGCTGCACCGGAACCGACTATGACTGTATTGAGAGAATAAAGATCCAGATCAAGTCCATTAATTCTAACAGACTCTTTTCTCATACTATAACCTCCTGAGATGGAAACCGCCATCTACATTGATAATTTCTCCGGTAGAATAGTTCAGTTTTCCTGAACTTAAGACCGAAACTGCATTGGCTATATCCTCAGGATAACCCCATCTTTTGATAGGGGTAATACCCTCAGCAATCAGTTTATCATATTTGTCCCTGACAACACTGGTCATATCAGTGAATATAATCCCCGGCCTGATCTCATAGACATATATACCTTTATCAGCCAGTCTGTCTGCAAAAAGTTTTGTAATCATACTGACTCCGGCTTTCGAGATACAGTATTCCCCTCTGTTTGTTGAAGTTGCATAGGATGAAGCTGATGCTATATTAATTATGACAGGATTGATATCAGGATTATTTTCTACTTCTTCCACCATGATATTTGCAACCAGCTGAGTCATGAATAATGTTCCTTTGATATTGACACCGATTACAAAATCAAAGCTCTCCTCTGTCATTTCAAGTATATCCCTGCGTACCTTTGGTGCAACACCGGCATTATTGACCAGTATATCAATTCTGCCGAACTCGTCCATTACTTTCTGGATAAAGTTCTCCCTGTCATCTGCACTGGTAAGATCACCATTATAATATATTACCGGTACGCCTTTGTCCTCCAGTTTGCTGATATTGTCTTCCACATCTTCCCTTTTTATGATGTCAAAGATGGCAATTGCTTTACCTTCTTCAGCAAGTTTACTGGCAATACCGTAACCAATCCCTCTGGCGGCACCTGTAATTACCGCTACTTTTTTTTCAATCATCACCCATACCTCCTGTTTTATAATATACCCTTTTTTAAGGGTTATATTTCTTATTACTCACTTTTTTTGTATTCTTCAAGCAATTCCTTGTAAATTGGTACATATACCTCTGTATCTCTCACAACACAACCGCTGTGTTTTTTCTTCGCCTTAAGCTCTGCACATGTGCTTCAGGTTGTACAGATTTTCTTCGGATCCATTTCATTTTTCTCTATGATATCCCTGGCAAAATCCGGATATGCAAATGATTGTCTTCCAAAACCAATCATGTTTGCCCATCCTTCTTTGACTACTCCGGCTGCCACATACGGGGCATAATGTCTCAGCCAGCTGAAACCGGTTCCTACTACTAAAGTATCTTTAAGCTCCTCCTTTATCATCTTACCCAGGCAAAGCAGTCTGTTAACACCGATGAGAGGATGCTCCGGTGCTTCATAACCTAATTTGCCAGGCTGGTCATATGGGCGTGTAATATGGGCATAAACGTATGGTGTGGCAGCACTGACATTGATAATCTTTACCCCCAGCTCTTCCAGTTCTCTGACCAGTCTCTTTGGCTCACTGTGGTCTTCATTACCGTCTTTATCAGTTCCCCAGCCATATGGATAGGGTATAGAATCAAAGGTATTCAGTCTCACTGCCAGATCAATATCTACTTCTTCGCTTATCTTCTTCAGTGCATTTTTCAGCAACCGTGTACGGTTTTCATAGCTTCCGCCGTATTTTCCTTCCCTGGTATGTGCAGCCAGGTTTTCTGAAAGCAGATAGCGGTGACAGGCCTTGATATCTACGGCATCAAATCCTGCCTCTTTAGCCAGTTTTGCTGCTTTAAGATAATCATTCTCCAGCTGTTCCAGTTCTTCATCAGTCATTGGCTCTTTATCAGGAGAAATACGGGCAGCATTGTCAACCAGTTCATTGAGGACGAGAAGATTTTTCTTTTCGCCAAACCTGCCGGCATGGGTCAGCTGTATTACCAGATAAGGTGAAAAATCCTCTCCCATAGCTTCTTTTGCTTTTTGTCTTACCATATCAACCATATCTTTAAATGCATCTACTGTATTTTCGTTTAAATAAAGCTGTAATTCGTTTCCCCTGCCTGATTCATTTACTGCAACAGCTTCAAACCAGATCAGGCCTGCGCCTCCCTCAGCATATCTCCTGTATCTCCTCAGAGTCAGCTCTCCGGGAGTGCCGTCACTATTGGCATCTGCACCTTCCATGGGATGTATTACAAAACGGTTGGGAATAACCTTATCTCCCTCTTTTACCTCTTCCCGCAAGACACTTATATCGTCATCAATAGGAAAATTCAGATTCAAAAGCTCCATATCTTTTTTTAATTCTTCAAGTGATTTATAACTGAATTTTTTATGTTTCATTATAATCCCTTCCTTTCATATGCTGAAAATACCGCAAAGAAGACTTTGAAAAGACTTTTTAATGGCGTTTCCTCTATGGAAAACGTTTTCCACTTATAATTTTATCACAGATCAGAATTTTTTTCAATATCATCACATGGATTTATAATAACCTTTACAGCACCGGAGTTTTTATCAAGGCTCAGCTCAAGAGCCTGCTGCAATTCCTCCAGCCTGAATTTATGTGTCACCAGTTTTTCAAGATCTATCTCTCCCGACATCTCCAGTGCAATGGGAAAATCCCAGCAATATCCCTGTGAACCCTGTACCTTTATTTCATGAGTAATGAACCTCGTTACCGGGATAGTGATTTCTGTCTGCTCGAAAATACCTATAACTGTTGCCAGTCCATTTTTTCTCAGGGTCATCATGGCCTGATTGAAGGTCTGTTCCAGACCGACACATTCAAAAGTCTTATCCATCCCTGTACCATCAGTAAGTTCATATACAAACTTTTCAAGATCCTCTGCAGATGGATTTACTACCCTCGTTGCTCCCAGTTCCAGGGCCATTTTCAGGCGTTTTTCAGACAGATCTGAAACTACAACTTCTGCAGCTCCTCTTTTTCTGCAGAGTGCTGCTACCAGCAGGCCGATAGCACCTGCCCCGATGACAAGAACCTTTTCACCCAGTTTAATATCTGCCCTTCGTACTGCATGTGTGGCCACTGAGAGAGGCTCTATCAATGCTCCGGCATCATATGAGAGATGATCCGGAAGTTTGTAGACATAGGGCTCCCCGATGGTGATATAATTGGTCATGGCTCCCTGTCCAATCCGGTAAGTGAAACTGATATTTTCACAATAGCCATAATTACCTTTTAAACAGGCAGTACATTTTCCACAGACAATTACCGGTTCTACCGTAACCCTGTCACCAATTTTTACTTTTTTGACCTCACTGCCGACTGCAACTACATCACCGGCAAATTCATGCCCAATAGTGACAGGTAATGGTGCTGAAGGATGTTTTCCCTTGAAAATATGCAGAT
>JAAYLO010000263.1 GCA_012521855.1 Halanaerobiaceae bacterium | reverse complement strand
TTTTTAAGTTCAGCTACCTGATTAACATCTTAATCTCCTCTCCCGGAAAGATTGACAATAATTATTTGTTCTTTATCAAGCCCAAAAGCTAATTTGATTGCCTGGGCAACAGCATGAGAACTCTCCAGGGCAGGAATGATTCCTTCAACCCGTGATAAAATATTAAAAGCTTCAAGTGCCTCTTCATCACTTTTAGTAAGATATTTTACCCTTTTGATTTCTTTGAGATAACTGTGTTCAGGGCCAACTCCAGGATAATCTAACCCTGCAGCAATTGAATGTGTTCTCGAAATTTCTCCATTTTCATCAGTCAGCATATAAGATTTGAACCCATGAATAAGTCCTGGTTTTCCATAACACAAAGGAGCAGCATTTTCACCAGGACCAGGGCCTTTCCCGCCTGGTTCAACACCGATTATTTTCACCTCTACATCCTGGAGAAATGGATAAAATAAACCGATGGCATTACTTCCATCGCCAACACAGGCTATTAAATAATCAGGCAGTTTATTTTCTTTTTCCAGTATCTGTTCTCTGGCCTCTTTTCCATTGATTGATTGAAAATCACGGACAATAGTTGGATAAGGATCTGGACCCACAGCAGACCACAACATATAAAATGTATTTTCACTATTTTGGAGAAGATCTTTTAATGCTTCATCAACAGCGTCTTTTAATGTTCTTGTGCCAGTTTTTACAGCTGTTACTTTCGCCCCTAATAATTCCATCCGGAAAACATTTAATTTCTGCCTTTCAGTATCAACTTCTCCCATATATACGGTACATTCCATATCCATCAGGGCACAGGCAGTAGCAGCCGCTACTCTATGTTGTCCGGCACCGGTTTCTGCTATTATTCGTTTTTTACCCATCCTCTTTGCCAGGAGTGCCTGTCCAATGCAGTTATTGATTTTATGTGCTCCGGTGTGATTCAGATCTTCTCTCTTTAAGTATATTTTTGCTCTACCTAATTTTTTACTTAAGTTTTCTGCAAAGTATAGGGGGTTAGGTCTGCCCACATAATACTTGAGATAATAATAATATTCTTCTAAAAATTCCGGGTCACTTCTATTTTTTCATAAGATTTCCCCAAATCTTCCAGGACAGCTTTTAATTCATCAGGAACAAATCTACCCCCAAATTCTCCAAAAAACCTTCTGCCAGATTCATGCTGTTATTCATATAAATGTCCTCCATTTCTTTATTAATAAAAAACCCACTCAAATATGAGCAGGTTTAGTTATTACAGGTAAAAAGATATTACTGAACTCCGCTAAAACTAAAACAAATCTCTGGCTCCATTAATCTGTTTTGCATATTAAAAATCTGCAATCATACTCTTTTTTAGTTTCCCGGCTTTATCTTCACCCACTAAATATTCAACTATCTTTATTGCAAATTCGTGTGCTGCGCCAGGTCCTTTTCCAGTAATTATATTACCATCTACAACAACCCTGTCTCCAGTATAACTGGCAGATTTCAAATCAACCTCTATTCCGGGATAACAGGTTATGTTCTTATTTGTAATGACACCAGCTCTTTCCAGCACAAGAGGTGCAGCACATATAGCTGCTATCAGTTTATTTCTCCGATACAGTTCTTTTACTATCTCGATTATATCACGACTGTCCCGTAAATTGATGGAACCAGGCATTCCTCCAGGTAATACTATTCCATCCAGCTCATCAATTTTTACATCAGCTAAAAAAGAATCTGATATAATTTCGAGATTGTGTGCTCCTCTTACAGTTTTTTCTTTGAGTGAAGCAGTAATAACATCGATCCCTGCCCTTCTCAAAACATCTACACAGGTAATTGCCTCAATCTCTTCAAAACCATCAGCAAAAGTTATTAATACTTTCAACTATATCCCTCCTATCCGGATTACTCTTTGCTGTCCGTAAGATATGAGCATAGTATTTCACCAAAATACATGGTATGATAATCCTTATCTGAATACCAGACTTTATCTATTTCACTTGTCAGGACCGTATTATCCAACTCCTGTTTATAAATAACCTTACACTCATAATGTAACTCTGCTTCACCTATTATTGGCGTATCAAGCTTTCTTCCCGGAAGTGGAGTCAAACGGCATTCCTTGAATTTATCCAGTTCTCTCCCTGTTTTTGTACCACAGAAGGCCAGTTCTTGCTTTAATTTGTTTTCAGCTGGAAAACTGATAGTAAATTCGCTGCTGCGTTCAAGCAGCTCATATGTATATCTGGATTTTCTCACCATAATCATTACAACAGGTTTGGCCCATATGG
>JAAYLO010000262.1 GCA_012521855.1 Halanaerobiaceae bacterium | reverse complement strand
TATCACGCTGCATAAAGACAAGACCCTTTTCGTATGTCTTTTTGACAGCCTGAAACTCCTCATCTTCAATCACTTCCTCAATTATACGTGCCAGCTCCCTGTCAAAAGCTTCCTGTGCTATTTGAATAAGGTCTTCACTCAAAGGAACAAAATAGACGAGGGCAAAACCGGGGACTCTCATATCATAAAGCAGAGTACCTGTTTCCAGTATTAAATTTTCCTTTTTCTGTAATTCCTGTTTTATTCTTGAACTCTGGCTGTTTACCAGAATATCCAGGAAAATGTTTATACCCATGATATCAGGATGATTACCCTCAGGTATTTTGTACAACATAAAAGTAAAAGGTATATTGGTAATTAATTCTATATTTGTTACGATTTCTTCTTCCTGTTTATCCACTATAAAATCGGGTCTTTTTACTTCCCGCCTTTCATAATGTGCAAAATACTTTTCCGTCAGTTTTTTTACTTCCTCCAGTTCTACATCTCCAGCCACAACCAGTATAGCATTATTGGGAACATAATAATTCTCATAATAAGCCCTGATATCATCTGCTCCTATATTTTTTATATCTTCCATCCAGCCAATTATCTGGTGATCTAAGCTTGATTCTGGAAAAGCCGTTGCCTGAATGATTTCTACCCCGGCTGTAATTACATTGTTTTCTATACGGGTCCTTCTTTCCTGGGAGATAACCTCTCTTTCCCTTTCAATTTCTTCAGGATCTATTATCAGATTACCCATTCTATCAGCTTCAATGGCCATAGCCAGTTCGAGCATTGAAGAAGGAACCTCCTGGTAATAATATGTATGATCAAAACTGGTTGCAGCATTATTATCCCCGCCTACTGCTTTTATCAATTCACCCATTTTCCCTTTCCCCAATGCCTCTGTACCCAGAAACATGGTATGTTCCAGGAAATGTGATATTCCGGTTAAACCTTTTTCTTCATCAATAGAACCTGCTTTATAAAAAATTGACAATTCTACCAGTGGTATACTATCATCTTCAAAAACAAAAACCTCCAGTCCATTATCCAGTTGAAAATTGTGATACTCAAACTCCGGTATAGTTATATCACCATCTTGTGCCAGAACAATAAAACTATAGAAAAGTGTCAGAGTAATGATACTGATTAATAACTTTCTTATTCCCTTATAACTCATTTTAATACCCCTCCTTATTCCTGATAATAATTGTCACAGGGGGACGGTTCTCCTGTGTTTCTCCTACATTAGTAAACCTCTTCCTTTTTTCCTTATAATAAATATTTTTTGGAATCCCACCTTATTTGTTTTACTTCAGTCTTAATTTATCTGTCAACAGGACTAAAGTATGTTTTTCCTTATATTCCCTTTTCCGTCATTTTGTACTGTTTTTATTATAGAAATTGCCTTAAATTAGTGTAACATATCTATAAATCCTCTGTTGATGCTTTTGATTTTTCAGTATTATTAATCAAGCCAGTGCATATATAATTTGCCTTACCAAAGCAATACCAAAAAAATGGAATAATACAAGACTAAGTTCTGTGGCCATATATACTTTCAACACATCTTTTTTCATTTGAATACATATTATATTCCTAATGCATTAAAGTAGAAAATCTGTCTGGCTAAAAAGGACACAGGAGAACCGTCCCCCTGTGTTTCTAATCGCATAATTGTTCATATAGCTCCTGGCTTTCTTCTTTGAATTTATCTGACCTTTTCCTTCCCTCTTCCAATATTTCAACGGCCTCATCTATCCTGTTATAATCAACCAGTGTTGCTGCTAACTCAAGGTATGGAAGCATATAGTCTGTATCAGTTAATTCTACTGACCTTCTTAAAAATTCTAACCATTTTTCTTCATCACCCAATTTGCTGTATGATAAACCCATGTTTTTATAAGCATTTATATTATCTGGCTCCATTATTAAAATCTCTTCACAGGTCTCTATAGTCTGCATATAGTTTTTTAAATTATAATGGATATCAGAATACAGTTCCAGGGATTTTATATCCTTTTTTAGAGATATTGCCCTGGCAATTAACAGCTCAGCAATCTGATAATTTTTTTTATCAACGAATATTTTCCCATTTGAAAATAGTTCTTCAAAACTATTAGATTGGCTTATCCTTTTTTCAGCTTTTTTTAGATCAATATTATATGTACAATATCTATTTTCTGCATAAAAATCTCCCTCTATCAATATCCTTGGATTAGGACACCCGCCTAAACAATCATCTCCATAACGGCACTTCTTACATGTTCCTTTTAGACTACTTTTCTTTGTATCTTTTAAGATCTTAAAGCTTTCTCTCGCTTCCAGTATATCCTTAAGAGACCGTTCTCTTATATTCCCCGCTATGAATCCCTCATTGCTATCCCGCAGGGCAACACATCCGACGACATCTCCATTTGGCAGTATACCGAAAGTATCTCTTCCTGCCCCACACCCGCGCCAATATAACTCCTTTTCAGATATCTCCATACTAAATCGTTTTTTATAAATTAATTTTTCTATTTCAGCTCTTTTTAAATTATAATAACCAAAGCAATCTCCAAGATAGATAATCATTTCATTATCTTCTTTACAGGCTTTATTGGCAAAATCAATTACTATATTCATTTCCTCAGGTTCGATAACTAATTCTCTGTGTGATTTGAAATTACCCATTGGCAGCCCCAATTGTAACTGCCATTCTTTAATTCCTTTTTCCTTCAGTTTTTCTTTCATCATTTCAAGTTCATATAAATTTTTTTTGGTTATTGTTGTCGCTATTACTACATTAGCATCTTTTTTCTTTATTATATCTAGAGCGGTCATTATTCTTTGAAAAGAACCTTCTTTTCTGATAAAATCATGGGTTCCTTCCATACCATCAATGCTTATTCCAAAACGGCTGACTCCTGTATTTATTATTTCACCTACCTTCTCTTCTTTATTTAGATACCACCCATTTGTAAATAGCCCTACATTTAATCCTTTAGAGATTAGTCTATCAACAACGAGTTTCCAGTCTTTCCTTAATATAGCCTCACCACCGGAAAGAACTAATGCCCTGATACCTATATCAGCAATTTCATCACACAATTCAAGTGCTTCTTTTGTGTTTAATTCATCAGGCAAAGCTCTCTTATAACTGGCACTACAGTGTTTACACCCCATATCGCATATGCCTGTTAACTCCCAGACAGGCACTATTCTTTCGTAATCCATTATTATAATCCCTTCTTTCAATAATATGATATATTAAAAGGGCATTTAATGCCCTTTTAATTTACCAGATAATAGGTGCTAACCCTGGGGGATTAGGCGGAAGAGGAGGTAATGGGATTATAATTATATTCCCTGGCAATATAGGTGGTTTAATTATAATAATTTTATCATCAATAATATCTTTCCCTTCGAACAGATATCCGCCCGTTATTTCTTCCAATTCCTGCAGAGACAACTCAGCTTTTCCTACTGGCTTTTTTTCACTTACCATTATACTTAGCCTCCTTTCATTTAAATTTTTGTTTAATATTACTCAGATTCTCTGG
>JAAYLO010000261.1 GCA_012521855.1 Halanaerobiaceae bacterium | reverse complement strand
ATTATTAATTATTCTTATTTTACCCGTAATATTGACAGGATGTTGGGATTTACAGGATATTGATCAAAGGGCCATAGTCATAGCTATTGCAATTGATTTTGAAGACATCACACCGGGGAGCGGTAATATTTATGAGCAGATGATAAAACTTACAGCACAATTAGCGATTCCCCAAAAATTGGGGGCCGGTGCCGGACAGGCACCCGGTATGGGTGAAGAAAGTGTCTGGAATGTTTCAGCTGTCGGACGTAATATAAGTATGGCCCTTGTCAATTTACAGCAGAAATTGCAAAACGAAATTTTCCTTGCTCATGTCAGGGTTGTGGTAATCAGTGAAGATATAGCCAGAGACGGTATTAACAGGTATATGAATTTCTTTAAAAACAATACAGAATTCAGGAGGTTGAGTTATTTTGTAATCTCTGAAGGTAAGGCAGAAGATGTTTTAAAAAGTTTTCCGAAAACTGCAACAATACAGGGTATGTTTCTGTCACAGATGATTGATAATGAAGTTATGCGGCAGACAATGCCTGATATTCCCTTTATAGAGTTTACAATAAGGAGTGTTAATAAAGGGATTGATCCTGTTGCCGTAATGGTAAATAGTCTTGGAGATGTAATAAAATATAGCGGGCTTGCTGTTTTCAGGGGAGACCGTATGGTGGGGAAACTGGAGAAAGAGGAGGACTGGAATTTTATTCAGCTGGCTGAGAATTATACAGGCGGAATAGAAGTCATAAGAGATGTCAGGAGTGAATTGGGCCGTATTACAATACTATTTACAAATATTGATACTCATATAAAGCCGGTGAAAAAAGAGAAGAATTTTCTTTTTAAATCAGATATAAGTCTGGAAGGCATACTGATATCACAGGAATCAGATACCGATTATGATAACGATATTTTGTTCAGGGAAATGGAAAAAAGAATAGCAAATGAGGTAAAAAGAGAGATGGAGGCAGTATTTTATAAAGTTCAACATCAATATGATGCAGATATTTTTGGCTTTGGAGAAAGGGTCCAGGCACATCTGCCGTCAGAGTGGAATAAAGTGAAAAACTGGCGTGAAGAATTTAAAAAGTTAGAAATAGAAATAAGTGTGGAGGTTAAAATAAGACGGGTTGGTATGCATATGTAAGCTAATAAATATATGCAAGTTAAAATTCAAAGGAGTGAATAAACCGTGGAGAAAAAATCAATTGAATTTTTAGTTATTTTTATACTAATGATCCTTCTTATGAATCAATTTTGCATGTTTCAATGTTTTGCTGAAGGGCTTATGGATATAGGCGGCTGGAAGTTGATAGAAAGCAAAGAAAGGCTGGCCCTCTGGCAAAAAGGAGGGGAGGACTTTATATCAGAAGTAATATTAAATTTATCAACAGCTATAGGCAGTGAAATGTTACGGGGATATACGGTTAAAAAGGCCGATAAAATACTGCTTTCAGATTATATGAATAATAATAAGTATACAGCTATCTGGAAAATAATCTATAAGGGATATGATAGTTCAGGCAATATTTATCTGGAATTGGTCAGGGAGAAAGATGACATTAGCACTGCAGAACAAAACAGGATTATAAAGGAAATAGAAAAAATAAGTTCTCTTACCGGTGATGAAAAAAATATAATTGAAAAGAGACTGGACCTATATGATTATATTCTAAGTGAATTTCTGGAGAGAGAGGGAATGGATATTGTAGTTGATCCTTCCAGAACCGTCATAATTCTAAGTATTAATTGTATACCACCATTAAAGATAGAGGTAAATAGAAAAAACTCGGTGATTAATGTCCTTTTGGTTGATATGAAATAATTGGCTAAAAGAATTTAGTGTGAATTATCTTTATATTTATTAAAATGAGGGCAAGGACAATATTGGCTATACCGGCAAAAAAAGATATTACAAAATCCTTATAATTTCCATAAAAGTAAGCCTGATCTGTATTAAAAAAAAGAGATATAAAGCCGCTGAAAACCAGGATTAAAATAAAGTGTATTGAGTAAACATGATGTGATATAAAGGTGATGAAATCTTTAATGAATACCATTGCTTTTCCTCCATATTTATCATATTTCATAATGGACCCCGTAACCACCGGGCGGAAACTCCCAATAGATGTTATCATAAGGACAGCCCCAGGGGCAGGAACCACATTCAATACATCTGGTATGATCAACCTGGATAGCCTGTTCTTCATCTGACCAGGAACAGACCCGCCCTGGGCAATAATAGGTACAGGGTTTATTTTCACAATTATCAATACATATTTCTTTGTTTTTTATTTGAATATGGGGATTTTCTGCAGGTATATTATTGACATATTTAAGGGGATCTTCTTTGTTCTTTCCAAAAGCAGTCATCTCAATATATCCTCCAGTTTAAGACAGCATGATAAAAATCCTTCAGGGACTTAAATATCGGTTGAATAGACTTTACTTTTTCCAGCATCATCTTAAACTTTTCTTCCTGGGTTAAATTCCCTTCAGTAAAAAACTCATAAACAAGTTTATTCAATGTTTTACTGATGAGAAAATCTGCATCAGGATATTTTTTATAATAGTCACTTGATTTGCGGTTTATTTTCAGGTTATTCAGGAAAAAAGAATAGTTTATTTTAGTCTGGTATGCAGAAAGTGTCTTTTTGCTGAAATCTCCTTTTGCTTTTGCCTGTATTGCTGTTTCAGCTGCATATTTACCGGAAAGCATGGCTGCATCTGTTCCATGGCGTCCTGAAACCAGCATTCCCGCATCACCGACAATCATAATACCATTATCGTAGAGTTCCGGAATACGGTCATATCCTCCTTTGGGGATTATTTTTCCCATGTATTGAACGGTCTCACCCCCATCGATTAAACGTTTTACTGCAGGATGTTCTTTCAGCCTACAGAGTAATTGGTATGGATTCAAACCATTTTTTATTAAATGATTTAAATGCCCTCCTACTATCAGTGAAATAGTATCTTTATTTAACCAGATTCCTGCTTTGCCTATTGCTCCTGCTGTTGGAAAACCTACCATTCCAATATTCATTCCTTCATCTTTTTCAAGATTAAAGCGGTCTTCGATTATTTCCCTGGGGAGGGCTATTAGCTCTTTAACATAAACTGATAAAATATCAGTACTTATTTTTTTTCTTAAACCTATTTCCTGGGCCAGATCTGCCATAGCCCCTTCAGCAAGTATTACAATATCGCTGTATATTCTTGTTCCATCTTCAAGGATAACTCCCCCTACCTTTTTTGAGCCAGGACCATCTTTTTCAAAAAGTATATCTTCAACAAGAGTGGAGTTCATTAAATGGGCACCTGCTTTTTCAGTCAGGCCGGCTAACCATCTGTCAAATCGGGATCGGATTACTGTAAAAGTGTTATAGGGCGGTTTAGCAAATTTGAAACTGGTGAAGCCCATTTCAACAAATGAATCTGCTTCCATGAAATACAGAGTTTCCCTTATTACTTTTCTTTCAATGGGTGCTTCTTCCCAGAAACCTGGTATTATTTCTTCTGTAGCAGCCCGGTAAATGGTATCTCCAAACATATTCTTGCTTCCAGGAAACCTGCCTTTTTCAATTAAGGCAACGGAAAGATTATGATCAGCACATATTTTTGCGGCAGAAGAGCCGGCTGGTCCTGCACCAACAATTATTACATCATAACGGTCATGACCCATTCATATATCAGCCCCAGATTAAACATGATCAATATTTAGTTTTGCCATATAGAACGCTTTTATTCAGGGTATTTGTAAAAAATTTCAGGGGGTTATAGATATATTCAGAATATTTATATGTAATAAAATTGGACAATATAATATAAAAATAGTGCTCAGTATCGACT
>JAAYLO010000260.1 GCA_012521855.1 Halanaerobiaceae bacterium | reverse complement strand
ATTTCAGCCTATCCTGACAGAGGCCAGATCAAAGCTCGTAAGGGCCTTAATCTATGGAATGGCCATCAGGTCTCAGAGAGGAAATTACCGTCTGTCAAGTATTTTTCATTGCCGTGGATGCGGCCGGATTACAGGGCCTGGCCGCAATAGAATGAGAAGAGGCCGGGGGAGTAATTACTGTCCGGATTGTGCAGATGAGTAGATATATTATATATCAGGGGGATCGAAGATGCAGAGGGTTGATAAAAAGAACTATTACCTCAATATAGCAGAAGCTGTTCTGGAGAGAAGTACCTGTTTACGGAAAAAATACGGGGCAGTGATTGTTAACCATGATGAGATTGTCAGTACAGGCTATAATGGTTCCCCCAGGGGTTGTGTGAATTGTAATGATAAAGGGGTTTGTATCCGGGAAAAGCTGAATGTGCCCCGGGGAACCAAATATGAATTGTGTGCAGGTGTACATGCTGAACAAAATGCCCTGTTGTCAGCAAGCAGAAAAGAAACCATCGGTGCAGATATATATCTGGTCGGTAAAAGTACCGCAGATAATGAATATATCAGTGCTGCAGAGCCCTGTAGTCTCTGTAAAAAGCTGATAATTAACAGCGGGATTAAGAATGTATATATAAGGAATAATGCCAGTGAATATAAACATATAAGTGTTGAAGAGTGGCTCGATAATGAAGAGCTCCTTCTGGGCGTAAATGGTTATTAGAGCAGGGCATCTCTCCGTTCTTTAAACCAGAGGCGGTGCAGATCTTCATCAATCAGATTACCTATCAGCAGATAAGCAAGTTCGGCCTGCAGTTCTTTTTTTTGATCCAGAGAACGCAAAAGATACTTATAATCTCTAATGGCTATGGTTTCCAGTGTATAATTATATAGAAAAAAATTGACTGTCCCCAAATAGGGTGTTATTTGTCCCGGGATATTTCCTGTAATCCGGGAAATCAGGCTGTCTATTTTTGCAGGTTTAGTACCCAGTTTAAGCAGGAATTTGTTGAGGATTTCTGCATGTCCTGCTTCAATTTCCGCTATACGCAGCAAGGCATTGGCAATGTAATAATCACTGCTGTTTCTGGCCTGATTGAGATAAAGATCTACCTGGCTCATTTCCAATGCATAGAACCAGTTCAGCCATCTTATCAGGGTTTTATTATCCATGTATTTCACTACTTTACTTTAATTTTTCACAGATATAATCTTGAATAGCTTTCAGCGGGTCTTTTATTCTGTATTATTCCATGCCGGCAGGTTTTTTATTAATAAAATACAATAAGAAGAGTTGATAGGAAAGCTGTAGGAAAGGCGGATAATACAGCCTTTTACTATTTAGTGCAGGAAAATAATTTTTTTTGTTGAATAAATATATAATAATATCTAGTATTTTTTCATTTAACAGTTAAATTTTAAAAGAGTAGAGAGAGGGGAAGAGTTTATGGAAATCAAAATTCAAAGAACAGAAAATCCAAAGGAGAAGCCGGATGAGAGCAATCTAGTTTTTGGCAGGATTTTCACAGACCATATGTTTATTATGGATTATGAAGAGGGAAAGGGATGGTATGACCCCAGGATTGTCCCTTATGGGATGTTAGAGGTTCCGCCATCAATGTCTGTATTGCATTACGGACAGGCTGTATTTGAAGGAATGAAGGCATATAAAGGGCCGGATGGACGGATCCTTTTATTCCGTCCGGATGAAAACATGAAAAGGCTGAATAGATCAAATGAGAGGATCTGTATTCCGGAAATTGATGAAGAGTTTTGTTTAGAGGCTATCAAGGAATTGGTTAATCTCGATAGAGAATGGGTCCCGGGAGCAGAGGGTACTTCATTATATATAAGGCCTTTTATTATCGCTACTGATCCTGCTTTAGGTTTAAAACCTTCCAGTAGTTATAAATTTATTGTTATCCTATCACCTGTAGGTGCCTATTATCCACAGGGGATAAACCCTGTTAATATATATGTAGAAACAGAGTATATCCGGGCTATTCCGGGAGGTACAGGTTATGCCAAGACCAGTGGTAATTATGCAGCCAGTATGAAGGCACAGGCTGAAGCTTTAGAAAAGGGTTTTATTCAGGTATTATGGACCATTGGGGAAAGGCCGATGGTACAGGAAGTCGGTTCCATGAATGTATTTTTCAAAATTGACGGAGAGGTAATTACTCCTGAACTTGATGGCAGTATTTTACCGGGTATAACCAGGGATTCTGTTATCAGATTATTAAAGAGCTGGGATGTTCCGGTAGTAGAAAGAAGGATATATCTTGATGAAATCTTTGAGGCAGCAGAAGAAGGCAAACTGGAAGAGTCTTTTGGCACAGGGACAGCCGCCGTTATTTCACCAATTGGCAGCCTGAACTGGGAAGGCAGGGAAATTACAATCAATAATGGGAAAATGGGAGAACTGTCAGCAAAAATATATGATGAACTGACTGGAATACAGACAGGGAAAAAACCAGATCCTTTCGGCTGGATTGTTGAAGTATGATTGATAAGACACAAGAAGAGTGAAATGATAAGGGATCTTATCAGTTAGATATATACATTTATTTAATTGATAAGATCCTTTAACTTTATAAAGGATGTGGTACAATTGTGGAAAAATTATGTTTACAGATGTTCTGAATGCGGAAAGGAATATAATACTTCCGGTCCCTGGGAGTTTTACCGGAACAGAAAGGGTGAAAGGATACCTTACGGCCACCCCGGGCCCCTGACTGAAGAAGCCAGATTAAGCGGGATTCATGGCTTTTTTGCCAATATGCTCTGTCTGGACTGCGGCCGGGAAGTTGATGTGATATTGGAGGATTTCTATAAACAGCCGACAGGCTTTATTGAATCACTGAAGAGATTATGGAAAAAAGATGATGAGAATGAAATAAGGTGCCCTCACTGTAAAAGCACTGATCTTTTGCTGGATAAAGAAGAAGGCCATGGTATTATTTGCCCCGGATGCCGGCAGGGGAAACTGGAATTGATAGATTACTGGGAATCCTGAAAGAGTTTTAGTATACTCATCAGACCATGATTGGCCGGCTTTCGTGCACATCGTAAATGACCGTTACACAATATTGCCGGATGATTAATATTGGAGGAAGGAATAAAACCGGATAAAGGGAGGAGAAAAATGAAGGATAAAACTAAAATAATAAGGAGATATTTAAAAGATCTGGGTGCAGATTTAACCGGCTTTGCTGATTTATCTGGACTGGCTTCCAGTATTAGATCAGATATGCTCTATGGAATCAGTATTGGAAAGAAAATCAGGCCAGAAATTATTGAAAGCCTTAAAGACGGCCCAAACAAACAATATTATGAAGAATACACAAATCTTAATAATACACTTCATGATATAGCTCATAGTATTTCCAGGATAATCAATGAGATGGGCTATACAGCGATTGCAAAAAGTCCTACTGAAATGAGTATTGGCCTGGATAATTTAGGGGCCGAACTTCCGCATAAGACTGTGGCCACCAGAGCGGGAATAGGCTGGATAGGCAAATGTGCCTTGCTTGTGACAGAGAAGTATGGTTCTGCTATAAGATTAACTACGGTCTTGACGGATATGGATTTAGAAACAGATCAACCCATTAATGGATCGAAATGCGGGGATTGCAGGAAATGTAAAGATTACTGTACTGGAAATGCTGTCAGGGGAATTAACTGGGATATCAGTAAAGGCAGGGAAGAAATATATGATGCATATTTATGTATGCAGGAAGCCCGGAGGCTTAGTGGTTTAAAGGGAATTAATGAAATACTGTGCGGGAGATGTATTTATATATGCCCTTATACCCGGAAATATGTTCAATCAGGGTTATAAAGATATACTGCTCCCGGATAGACCTGCCAGTATGCAGTTAATTTTCTTAAGTTCAGGAGAAAAAGAAATAAAGGGTGAACATACTGGGTTGAGTATTTAAAAGAAGATTATTGGGGGGAACCTGTTATAATGAAAAAATATTTAGTCTCCACAGCTGTATTACCTTTGTGTGTCGGTAAAGAGTTTTTTGATTATACCGGTATAATTGAGGCCTATAAATTATTGGATATGGATGGTATTGAATTAGTTTTTCTTCCTGAGTGGGATAGTCTTCATCCCCCTTTAACTCCCACTTCAGCCGATTGGAGCAATACTCCTAAGATAAAATGTTCAGAACTGGTTGATATCTGTATAAAAAATGAATTGCCGGTTCCTGTTGTACATATTAACAGGGATGTCGGTACTATGTTGTGTTCAGATAACAAAGAAGCTATATTGGAAGGCCAGAATGTTTTAAATGATAATTTACTGGGGGCTTCATTACTGCAATCCGAAATTGCTGTGCTTCACATGTGGGATACCTATCATAAAAGTATAGACTTGAATAAACTATTTAAAAAAATATATGAAGTATCAGGGAATTATAGGATCAGGATTGCAATTGAAAATATTCCTATAAGTGATAAAAAATTAACACAGGAAAAGGCTTGGGAATTCTTATATGATGTGATGCCTCCAGAATATGATTTTACTTTGGTTTTGAATTGGTGTTCATTATTT
>JAAYLO010000259.1 GCA_012521855.1 Halanaerobiaceae bacterium | reverse complement strand
GTTCTGGGTCTGGCCAGAAGGAACCTGGCTTTGCTGAGCCTGGATGGGATTGAGAAAAGGATCAGGGAACTGGAAAATGATATCAGGAAATATAATAAAGAATCTCATAAAGAAGCATTGAAGAGTGCCCTTACACTGAAGGGTATTCTGGAGGAGAAGGATTATTCCTTTTCAGTGGAATGTTTTCAGGCTGATGCTTTAGCTGACAGGCTGCCGGGCATTGACGTTGATTTGATAATGACTGATTTGCCCTATGGGAATCTGACCACCTGGTCCGGAGCTTATGATAATGATGACAATTCACTGGGATTCTTCCTGGATAATATGCTGGATTTACTAAAGCCGACATCAATCCTGACTATTATTAGCGAGAAAAGCCAGAAGATTGAGCATAAGGGCTATAACAGGATAAAACACTTTACTACTGGAAAGAGAAGAATAAGTTTTCTGGAGAAAAGAATGTGCCCTCCATAATTCTCTATGAAATTGGCAGGCAGCTGAGGACTCTTAGGGAGTAATAAAAGCAGGATTTTATTATCTTTTCGATAAATATATATATCAGGTTAAAATCCTTTGAAAAAAATGATGACAACGAAGAGGCAAAGACCTGAAGATGCTAAAAATTACCTGGGGAGGTAGGGCTGTGAAGTGTTGCAGATGTAAGGAAGAGATGATAGTTATGGAATTACATAATATTGAAGCAGATTATTGTGTTGATTGTGGAGGCATCTGGCTTGATGAGGGTGAACTGGAACTTTTGCTTCATGGTGAAATTTCATATGATGATCTGGCAGGGAAATTCGAGAGAGAACATGAAATAGAAGAAAGTACTTTAGAGTGTCCTCACTGTGGGGAACTGATGGAAAAACTGCTTTTTGAGGCAGAGGAAAAGGACGGGAAAAGAACTATTACAATAGACCAGTGTCTGAAACACCACGGACTCTGGTTTGATAAAGGAGAACTGAGAGATGTGGTTAATTATCTCGTACTGGATGAAGAGAACAGGATTATTAAATTATTAAATGATATGTTCAGCCTAAAAGACTAAATTGAGGTGTATTCTATGCCCATTCTTTATAGCGGCCCTGCTGGTTCAGGCAAGACCACTTTATTACTGAAGAAATATATTGAGCTTGGCAGTACTCTGGGTACTGATAAGATCCTGGTATTTGTCAAAAATGCTGCCAGCAGACTGGACTGGCAAAAAAGGCTCAATCTCCCTATATCCGGCAAATTAAGTGTTTTTACATATTTCGGCTTCATTCAGAAAGAGATTTCTGACTACTGGCCCTGGATAGAAAGAAATCTCCCCGGGGGGCCTGCTGCCATTGAACCTACTTTCATGAATGTAGAAACTTCCCACTACCTGATGAGCAAATATGTTGAGAAAAGAAGGAAATACAGGGATACCCTTGATTATATAAATGCGACCACTCCCCGTATTGCTGTCCAACTGATAGATAACCTGAATCAGGCTGCCATGAATAATCTCAAGCTTGAGGAATTGGGGAAAAGATTATTGAGCTGGGCAGCCGGGGATAGAGAAAAGCTGCTGGTCTTTAATGAAGTGCTTGCCATCATGAAGTCCTTTCGTAAATTCTGTATAGATAACCGCATCCTGGACTATTCACTGGTAGTAGAAATGTATAATGAAGAGCTCCTTCAGAATGAGGCGTATCTGGATAAGCTCAGGGAAAGATACCGGTATTTGTTTGTAGATGACCTGGAAAAAGCAGTTCCTGCTGCACAGCAATTATTTCTGTATTTATTGAAAAATACTACTGAAACATATCTGGCCTTTAATCCAGAAGGAGGAATCAACCGTTTTTTTGGCGGCAATCCGGAGCTGGCCAGGGAGCGGTTTTTCCCCCTTGCTGAGCTTATCGAGCTTGAAGAATCACATACCTCCTCAGAAAGTGCACGCCAGCTGGCCCTTTCCATTTCCCGCTCTATTTTTGAAGATAAAGGTATTGCCGGGACAGATTTTATCAAAAAGGAGATAAATACTGAACTGAGGGGGGATATGCTCCTTAAGACTGCTGATGAGGTGGTAAGGCTTCTGGATGAGGGAGTAAGCCCTGATGATATAGCCATTATTGCCCCACTGGTTGATAAGGTCATGGAATTTACCCTGGAACGGTATATCAGGAGTAAGGGTTATTCTTTTTTTAATATGGCCAGATCCAAACGGCTGCTGGATCTGCCTATTTCCCAGGCCCTGATTGTTCTGGCCTTGCTGGCCAATCCCCACTGGAAGGCCAGGCTTACCTATACTTCTCTGCAGCAGACCCTGAGTCTGATTCTGAAACTTGATCCGGTGCGAAGCGCAGTCCTGACTACTGAGATATTGAAAAACAATCTCCTCTTACCTGAACTGGGAGAAATAGATCTCCGCTCCAGAATCGGTTTTGATAATTCAGCCCGCTACGATTACCTGAAGGAATGGCTGGAGGAAAAAATGAATGAAGATATGGAACTGGAGTCTTTTTTCCAGCAGGTTTTTGCTGAACTCCTTTCACCGCTGTCTCCTACACAGGAAGATATTCTGGCCTGCAGGCAGATGATTGATTCTGTGGCAAAATTCAAGAAGGTAATTAAAAATTTCAAGGATATAGCTGAAGAAGAAATGGGCAGGCATTTTATAGATATGATCTATAATGGTACTCTGGCAGCAGAGGTTTTGTATTCTTACCCGGAGGGTGAGAAAAAAGTCCTTCTGTCAACTCCCTATAAATTCCTCTTTTCACCTGATATAAAGAAAGTGAGATATCTCTTTCTACTTGATATTTCCAGTGAAAACTGGTTAAGGAGTACAGCCAAGGAACTCTTTAATCCATATATACTCTCTCCGCAATGGAAGAAGACGATGAAATGGGATGATGAGACAGATCAGGGACTCCGGAAGGAACAGCTGGCAGCCTTTTTACAGTGTATCCTGAGCAAGGTCACAGAAGGTATCTATATTGCTGACAGTTATTTTAACAGCAGGGGCTGGGAACAGGAAGGCAGGCTTTATGAATGGTTTCAATCAGGGGAAGAAGGGTTGAGGGAAAATGATTAGACTGAGGCCTGGGCAGAAAGAAGTTGCAGAATACCGCAAGGGTTATATGGCAGTTCCGGCAGTACCCGGTGCCGGGAAAACCACTGTCCTCGCCTATCTTGCGGCTGAGCTGATAGAAAAAGGCTTTGCCGGCAAAGGGAAGATCCTGATCGTTACTTACATGAATTCAGCAGTTTCCAATTTCAGATCAAGGATAGGCGATTTTCTGGAGGAGAGGGGGCTCCCCAGGAACAGGGGTTATGATGTCAGGACACTCCATTCACTTGCCCTGAATATTCTGAAGGAGAAACCGGAGTATTTATTGATAAATGAAGACTTCAATATCATTGACCCTTATATGCGGGGGAGACTGCTCCATGAATTAATTGAAATGTGGTACAGGGATAATGATGATAAAATCCTGAAGTTTTTTGATTATTCTCCAGGGAGCCCGGCTTTCCAACGGGCCCTGAACAGATGGAAAGAAGAAGATTTTCCAGGGCTCATCAACTTTATGATTTCCCATTTTAAACTTCATGGAATCAGCGGGAAAAAGGCCGAAGAATTGAAAAATAGTGTTGAAGATGATACATATCTGGGCTGGACCCTCTCAATTTATCAGGAATATGACAGGAGGATGAAATATCAGGGTTTACTTGATTTTGAAGATCTGGTGATGGAGGCCCTGAACCTCCTGAAAAGGGATAAACAGTTACTGGAAAGGCTTAAGACGAAGTATAGTTATATCTTTGAAGATGAGGCACAGGATTCCAGCCAGGCTCTGGCCAGTATCCTGACATTACTGGCTGGAAAGAAGGGTAATCTGGTGAGGGTGGGAGATTCCAACCAGGCTATCATGAGTACTTTTGCCAGTGCTGATCCCGGGATATTCAGGGGTTTTGCAGCAGGAAAGGATGTCCGGAAATGCTCAATCCTCTATTCCAGCAGGAGTACAGAGGACATTATCAATCTGGCCAATTATCTGGTAAAGTGGACCATCTATGAACATCCGCAAAAAGAATGCCGGAGTGCCCTGGAAGAACAGTATATCCAGCCGGTCGGGGCAGATGACCCTTCCCCCAATCCCCGGACTGAAAGCTATACCATTGCCTGTAAGGTTTACCCAGATTCGAAAAATGAGATAAAGGAGGTAGCACGGCTGGCAGCAAGGCATATCAGGGAAAACCCGGAAAACACTGCTGCAGTCCTGGCACCATATAATTATATCCTTACTGAAATAGCTGAAGAACTGAAACAGCTGGGGGTCAAATATGAAAACCTGGCAGGACAGATGAAGGATGGACTGGAGACAATAGGGGATTTTAAGAAGATCCTTTATTACCTGGCAGAACCGGATAGAGAGGATTACTTAATTGAGATATTTAGAGGAGTATTATACAGGGATAGTGAAGATGACAGTGTTCTGGACTTTCTGGAAGGACTTCTCAAAAAATACTCCCTGGAAGAGATCCTTTTTCCTATCGGGGGTTCTGTCCGCTTACAGGAATATATCAATAGTATGAAGGAGAATTTCCCGGAGCTTCCGGCGGATTTTGAAGAAGTACTGGAAAAGTTGAGATTCTGGCTTGATGCCAGTGTAAAATTGCCTCCTGATGAACTTGTACTCCTGATTGCTGAACAGATGAAACTGGGCGGAGAGGAACTGGCTGTAGCCCAGAATATAGCGTTGGAGATAAAGGCCCGGCTGAATGCCAATCCCCACTGGAAACTGCATGAGATAACTGAAGAGTTTCCGGCACTGGAGGATTCCTTTCTGCAGTTTGCCAGTAAAATCTATGAGAGAAAGGGTTATGAACCGGAGCCTGGTGTAATAACAATAAGCACTATTCACAAATCCAAAGGACTGGAGTGGGATACAGTATATCTCGTTCATCTGAGCGGGGATAACTTTCCATCTACTGTTGATGACAGATTCCGATCAGAGTATTATTACCTTAAAGATGAGTATAGTAATCCACAGGCACTGGCAAAAGCAGAACTGGAAAAACTGCTGGATTCCGCTGAAGCTGGACTTCCGGCAAAAGGACCAGCGGAACATGATCCCGGGAGGGAAGCCAATATTGAGTTTATCAGTGAAAGACTGCGTTTGCTTTATGTCGGGATTACCAGAGCCAGAAAGAATCTCCTCTTAAGCACACACCGGGAGCTTATTTTTGATAACGGCAGCAGCAAAAAGGTTACCCCGGCAGAACCCTTTATAGCACTGGCGGGATTTGTTGATAAGGAGAGGAAGAAAAGAAAAAGTGAGTGATGCTAATGTTTATCAGTAATCTGGATAATCTGTATTTCAGCCAGTCGGCCCTGAGTATTTATCAAAAATGCCCTCTAAAATTCCGCTACCGTTATCTGGACAGTTTGTACTGGCCCCGGGATTGGGCAGGAAATGCAGAACAGAGGGAGTTCATTGAAAAAGGGCAATTATTTCATCAGCTGGCCCGGCGTTATTATGCCAGGGGTGAAAGCATCACAGGGGAATTACTCACCGGTGAACTGAGAGACTGGTTCATGGAATTGAAAAAATTCCGGCCCTTTAATGAAGGGGATTACTTTTACCCGGAATATGAGTTGAGGACAAACAGGGGAGATTTGAAACTGATGGCCAGGTTTGACCTCTTATACCTGGATAGAAACAGCGGGGAATTGATCATATATGACTGGAAGACAAATAAAAGGCCCTTTCCGGAAAAATGGGATTTTGAGAATGACATGCAGACAATCGTTTATCTATATGTACTCCAGGAAGGGGTTCTGGGCTATTTCCCTTTTACTGAAATGGAGATAAGGGAACTCAGGCTTATTTACTGGAATCCCCGTTTCCCCGGAGACAAAAAATGCGTTCTTTATAGCCAGGAAAGGTTCAGTAAAGACAGGGACTTTCTGGGTGGTATAATAAGGGAGATAAAAGCCCTTGAGTATGATGAGTTCAGGGGTATAGATTACGAGAAAACCTGCCGCTACTGTGAGTACAGGCCTGTCTGTTATGGAAAAAAACCGGAACTGCTGGAGATTGAAGAAGAGGACCTGGAACTGGATCTGGACTGGGAAGCCATTGATGAGATTGAATTCTGAGGGGATTATATATGTGTATTAGACTAAACTATCAGGAAGAAATAAATATTCCGGACTGGTTATTAGGGGAGCTTAAAGGTAACAGGCTCCTGGCCAGGCTCATTGTGCAGAGAGGCCTTGATACTCCGGAAAAGCTGAGGGATTTTCTGGACCCGTCCCTGTACAGGGCCGCTTCTCCTTTTGATTTTCCTGATATGGAAGCTGCTTCAGGGCTGATCCTCGATACAGTACAGAAAGGCGGGAAGATCTGTATCTACGGTGATTATGATGTGGACGGAGTTATAGCGACGGTTATCCTGATGAAAATGCTGAAAAAGATCGGGGGAAAGGCACAATACCATATACCGGACCGTTTTTCAGAAGGCTATGGCATGAGCAGGACGGTTATTCAGAATCTGGCCCGGGAGATTGATCTGATCATTACCTGTGACTGTGGTATTTCCAATCATGAAGAGATTGCCCTGGCAAAGGAACTGGGCCTGAAGGTAATTCTGACAGACCACCACCAATTACCGGACAGCCTCCCTCCGGCTGATTTTATCATCAGTCCAAAACTACTGGCAGAAGATCATCAGGCCTTCCATATACCAGGAGCAGGTACGGCCTATTACCTGGCCCGGGCAGTATTGAGTAAAACCGGCCGGGAAGAGGAGCCCGGGGAATTCCTTGAATTACTGGCACTGGCCATTGTTGCAGATGTGGTACCGCTTAAGGGAGATAACCGCTATCTCCTGCAAAGAGGCCTCTCCTCACTGGTTCAACCCCGTAATACAGGGCTGGTACAATTATTAAAGACTGCAGGTATCAGTGAACCGGAAAATATAACAGAAGAGGATATTGCTTACCGTATTGCTCCCATGATAAATTCTGCAGGAAGGATAGAGAGGGCAGATCTGGCAGTAGAACTCTTCCTGGCAGACAAAGAATTTATGGCTGAAAAATATGCTGTAGAACTGGAAATACTGAATAATAGGAGAAAGAAAATCCAGAATGAGGTCATTGAAGAGGCAGAAAAATTACTGGGGAGGAGGCCTGGCAAAAAGCCCATTGTATTATACCAGCCTCACTGGCATGAAGGGGTTATCGGGATTGCTGCCGGGCGCCTCTCTGAAGAATACCAGGTCCCTGTGATCCTGATGTGCCAGAAGGAAGACCAGGAGATAATCACCGGCTCCGCACGTTCCATACCGGGGATAGACATCTACCGGGAATTGAAAAGATGTGAAAAATACCTGAAAAAATACGGGGGACATGCCGGTGCTGCCGGCTTTTCCCTGGAGAGAGACAATCTGACCTTTTTTATTAAGAGTATCACTGCTTTCCTGGCCGAAAGACTGGCTGAAAAAAAAGAGGAAAAGATAATAGATATAGATGGAGAATTACCCATAGACAGGATTGGACTGAATGATTATTTTGAACTGAGGAAACTGGCTCCTTTCGGGGAAGGGAACCCTGTCCCCAGGTTTGTCTCATATTCAACAGATCTTATTCACAGGAGAAGCATCGGTCAGGAAAGGCACCTCCGCCTGATCTTTGAGAAAAACGGCGTTCAGTACCCTGCTGTCTGGTGGTGGGCCGGCCGGAAGACAGTTCCCGGAAAGGTAGATCTGATATATTCTTTCAGCCTGAATGAATTCCAGGGGAAAAGGGAATTGCAGTTACTGGTAGAGGAAATCATTATACCAGGTGAAGAAAGGGATACCGTATCTGATCTGGATGGTATTGAAGAAGGCAGGATAATAAAAGGAGCAGTCCCTGACTTTGAGCTGATAGACCTCAGGAATTGGGAGGAAAGGGGAGAGAATCTTCCTTTCTTTAAAGGGGCAGCCTATTATTATGAGGGTCTAAAGGAGAACAAGGGCAGGGAAACCATAAACCGTTATCAGAACACAGAAAACAGTACCCTGGTCCTCTTGACCTGTCCTCCCTCACTGGAGATTTTGCAGGAAATCGTCTATATCAATAAGCCTGCCAGGCTTGTCCTGGCCTATTCAGAACCAGAAGCAGATGCCAGGATCTTTATAAAGAACTTAACAGGCCTTATCAAATACACCATTAACAGGAAGAACGGCCAGCTGGATCTTTATCATCTGGCTGCCAGGACAGGAGAGCTGGAGAGCACCATTATCGCCGGCCTGCAGTATCTGGAAGCCAGGGGGTTTATTACTCTGTATAGTTTTAACCCCCGTTTTTATATAATAAAGACAGGCGGAGAACCGGCAAGGGGTGATTTGAAGATAAAGGAAAAAGAACTGACAGAACTGATCAGGGAATCAATTTCTTTCAGGATGTATCTGCAGGATATTGAGCCTGACAGGATATATGAGCTCTTTACCCGGAAAAAAACAAAATAAAGAAAACTGCAGTTTTGCCCACAGGTAAATTTTTATAACCGGTCAAAAACAAAAAAATGCAGGAATTAGCTATTCTTTGTAGAAATATTACATGTATTTTTTTTGATGCTTCTGTTATATAAGAAAAAAAGAAAAATATCAACAGAAAGGTGGTCTTTATGGGAAAGGCAGTGAGGAGAGTATTTGTTGAGAAGAAAGAAGGCTTTACAGTTGAAGCAGATATTTTATATAAGGAGTTGAAAGAGGTACTTGGAATTAAAGGCTTACAGGGAGTAAAGATAGTAAACCGTTATGATATTGAAGGCATCTCTGATGAAGTATATGAGAAGGCCAGGAATACTATTTTTGCAGAACCACCTGTTGATAATGTTTATGATGAAGATTATGCAATACCGGAAGGGTATAAACTTGTTGCTGTTGAATATTTGCCGGGCCAATATGACCAGAAGGCAGATGCAACTGCTCTTTGTATTCAGCTTTTCGCAGTAGGCAGGAAGCCTGAAGTCCGTTGTGCTAAATATATTTTGCTCGAGGGAGATATATCCCCTGAAGAATTTGAAAAAATAAAGAACTACTGTATAAATCCGCTGGAAGCAAGGGAAGCCGTACTGGCAAAACCGGAGACACTGGAATTACAGGAAGAATACCCTGAAGAGGTAGGGGGTATTGATGCTTTTACGGCTATGAATAAAGAGGAACTGAAATCACTCCATGAGAAAATGGGACTGGCCATGACTTTAGCTGATCTGGAATATATACAGGACTATTTCAGGAGTGAAGACAGGGACCCGACCATTACTGAAATCAGGGTTCTGGATACATACTGGTCTGATCACTGCCGTCATACGACCTTCCTGACAGAACTGGATAATATAAGCTTCCAGGAAGGATTCTACAAGCCCGTAATGGAAGAGACCTCTAAGAGATATCTGGAAAGCAGGGAGAAGCTTTACGACCGGCAGGAGAAACCGGTCTCTCTGATGGACATAGCTACAATAGGAATGAAGGAACTCCGTAAAAAGGGATTACTGGCTGATCTTGATGAATCGGATGAAATAAATGCCTGTAGTATAAAGATAAAGGTAGATGTGGATGGTAAGGAGGAAGACTGGCTCCTCATGTTCAAAAATGAGACCCACAATCATCCCACAGAGATAGAGCCATTTGGCGGGGCAGCTACCTGTCTGGGAGGGGCTATCCGGGATCCGCTTTCCGGCCGCTCTTATGTCTATCAGGCCATGCGTATTACAGGCAGTGCTGACCCCAGGACACCGGTATCAGAAACCCTGCCCGGGAAACTGCCCCAGAGGAAGATTACCACTGGAGCTGCCTGGGGATATAGTTCATATGGCAATCAGATAGGGCTTACCGCCGGCCAGGTAGCCGAGATCTATCATGAAAATTATGTTGCCAAAAGGATGGAACTGGGAGCAGTTATAGCGGCTGCTCCGGCAGAAAATGTAGTGCGTAAAAAACCCGGGAAAGGAGATGTCATTGTACTCCTGGGCGGCAGAACAGGACGCGACGGCTGTGGCGGTGCCACAGGATCTTCCAGGGAACAGGATGAAGAATCC
>JAAYLO010000258.1 GCA_012521855.1 Halanaerobiaceae bacterium | reverse complement strand
ATACTCATTTTGCTGCCTGTCTGTAAACAAAATATTTAATATGTTCTGGTAATGACAGTAAATCTTTTTTTATTTCTAATGGATAAAGTATGATATCATCTAGAAGAGAAAGGGGGATCCAGCAATAATCCAGGTCAATCCTTTCATTGCCCACTTCATCATATGCTTTGAATGTGCCGTCAAGAGGTATCCGGGTTGCACCACATAATGAAACTAAATAATACAGACAAATTTGCTGACAGGGTTTAGTCCCCCCAGGGAAAGAAATTCTCACCTATCATCATAAGCCTGTCAATTTTAATGTCAACACCTATTTCTTCCTTAAATTCTCTCACTAATGTAATGTCAGAAGTTTCACCAAAGGCAACATGACCTCCAGACAAAGAATTTCCGTCATCATTCACTGGCTTTTGCAGCAAGATCTTGTCATTGTTTATCAATATCCCGGCTGTTCGATAAGAAAAAACAAAATCTTCTGTCTTAAATAATATATCCTGCATACTGGATTCTCCTTTCTAAATATGTCGTAGGGGAAGGCCCTTCAGGTCACTTAAATTTTCCGCCAGTGACTTGAATAATTCCCCCTGAATCCGCTATCCCCAGGTCCTTTATCAGGTATTCTTTAGTCTTCCTGTCAGGATTTCCGGCAATTTTATCTCCTGTGCTGGCTTTATTATAGTTGTTCAAAATTGTTACACAATTGGAAGCCAACAGAATAAATAATGATTATCTTATCCTATAATACCATAATTTACTTTCACTTAACATTAATTCTGGATATAATTTCAGCTTATTTTAATCCCGGCGGCCAGGCTGATATAGTCCAGCAAATCCAGTAAAGACAAGGTATACGGTTTTGTAATCAAAAAAAGCAATCTCTACATGGGTTGAGTCGATGGGATTAATGTCATGTTAGCCTACCCGTTCTTGAAAAACATCTACTGGAATTATCTTTTGTTGGCAGGAGGAAACATATCATTGTTTTTTATTTTGTAAAAATATTATTCAAATTTCAACATAAGTGAATCACAAACAGCTTTATATCCTATTCTCTGATAAATGCTATTCGATGTTGGGTTTAGCAAATCTGTGTACAATACACACCTTCTAAATCCCTTTTCTAATGCCATTTGACTAAGTTGAGCCACACATGAGGTAGCATAACCATTTCCGCGGAAATAAGTAGGAGTGTATACAAAAGCTATGCCGATAGCTGTTTGCAATTCCCTTGTATACCCTGCCATAGAGACAGGTATCCCATCTACTTCCAGAACATAGATTTTTTTTGATGATATTCGGTAGCGATATATTTCTTCATTATTTGGAATAGACATTTCCGTTTTACCGTAACTTTCTGCTGCATTAAATGCTTCCAGCCAGTATGGAAAAAAATATATATCTCTTTCATTTAATAAACGAACGGTGCCAAATTGCTTTATTTCTGGGTTTACTGCCTGAAGCTCATATATGCGTTGGTTCATGGTTATTTTAAAGTTTAATCCCTTCCTTTTGGTATATTCCTTCGCAAAACACTCAGCCAAGGCTTTTTCAGATATCACGCCGGGAATTTCATAGTCTTTCAATCCATTTACTAAACAACTAACAGCTTTGGGATCAATTATATTGTCTGCTGCATAAAGTGTAATATTATGCGGTGGTGTCATTAAGGTTATAAGCTTGATACCCTTTTCATCCGAAACAGTTACCATAAGCCATTTAGCAGGATCACGCCAGTCTGTTTTGTCCTTTCCATCAAGTCCAATCATAATATTACCGAGAAGAATCATATACTGCGACTCATGCCGCATTAACACATCATAAGTATCATTGTAAAACTCATGCACATCATTGTATAACATAAATTGCATTGATTTATCACCCCGTAATCATTATAAATCATTTCATTTTATAAAAATTCGTATAAAGAATCAAAATATTTTAATCTATTTAAAAGTTCAATTGCCTTCAAACATTGATCGGATATTTTATATGATCCTTTCTATGTAGACAGGTAAAATAATAAAATGGAAATGCCCTTCGATGTGTTCCCGCAAACACATATCAGTGGGAAATACAAATCGAATTAGTAATTTTTACATTACATCAGCTATCAAACTTAGTATAAAAGAAAACTCTTATTTCGATATCAATACCACAGTCTCTACATGATGTGTATGTGGAAACATGTCTACACATTTTAAGTCTTTAATTTCATATTGAGCAGCTGCAAATTCTTTCAAATCACGTACCAGGGAAAGTGGATTGCAGGATACATATATTAACTCTTCTGTATTCAGAGCTATAATCTTTTTTAGAGCAGCAGGGTTAATACCCGGTCTGGGGGGATCAATCACAATCAGGTCTGGTTTTTCTGGAAGTATTTCTATTTTTTCAAAAACATCACCGGCAAAAAAATAACAATTGTCCAGATTATTTATCCTGGAATTTTCTTCAGCCACTTTTACCGCTTCTTCAACTATTTCTATGCCATATACCTTATGGGCTCTTTTAGCCAGTACCTGAGAAATCGTTCCTGTGCCGCAATACAGATCCAGAATCACTTTATTCTCATAATCAGATAAAAAACTTTGTACTGTCTGGTAGAGTTTTTCAGCTGCAAAGGTGTTTGGCTGGAAAAAGGAAAAAGGTGTAATTTTAAATCTTAAGTTTAACAATTCTTCAAAAAAGTATGGAACTCCATAATGAACTATTAATTCTTCGCATTTTATGGCATCTGATAAATCATCATTAATCGTCTGTAAGAATCCTGTGAGTTTTCCCTTTAGTTTAAGATTTTTTAATCCTTCGGTTAATTGCTTCATATCGTGGTTAAGACTGGAGGTGGTATGCAGGTTCACCAAAATTTCTCCGGTTTTTAATCCTTTCCGGATTATCAGGTGCCGCAAACAACCTTCGCGGTTCATGATATGATATCTTTTTAAATTATGTTCACGGCAATAGTTAAGAATATAAGACAGTATTGTTCTAAAATCCTCATCTACCAGCTGGCATTCATCAACAGTAATAACATCAAAACGCCTGCCAGCAGGATGGAGGCCAAGTTGTAATACACCATCCTTTGCCATATCACCAAAGCTGTATTCCATCTTATTACGATATTCATAGATTAATGGACTGGGCGTAATTCCATGATAATTGTGATATTTCAGCCCGTTTTTTTTAAATAAAGCCAGAACCTGTTCTGCTTTTATTTCCAATTGTTTTTGATAACTGACAGTCTGACGGCTGCAGCCTCCGCAAAGATCATAATGAATACAGGAGGGGTTTTCTTCAAAATCAGCACTTTCCATCTGCTTAAGGAGCCTGGCTTCATAATAATCTTTCTTTTTTCTGGAGATAAGCACTTTAGCTCTCTGTTCCGGAAGTGTATTTTTTACTTTTATTTTATTACCATTATATATTCCTATTCCAATATTGGGAAACTCATAATTTTCTATTATAATATCGATTATTTTCCCTTTTTTCAGTGCGCTTTCAGTCATAACCACACCACCTCCTTATTTCTCTTTTATTTTAAATACAGTATTTCCCTCTGTCAAGCAAAAAGGATGAATAGATAATGTCAAGTTTTCTTTGGATTTTAAAAAAAGACTCCTTCTGTTAT
>JAAYLO010000257.1 GCA_012521855.1 Halanaerobiaceae bacterium | reverse complement strand
TGGATGTTATCCAGCACCCTGCCCTATGGAGCTCGGACTTTCCTCAACTATTTTTCC
Organism: Halanaerobiaceae bacterium; assembly: GCA_012521855.1. Taxonomy (GTDB): domain Bacteria; phylum Bacillota; class Halanaerobiia; order Halanaerobiales; family DTU029; genus JAAYLO01. Next base: position 3,121 of record JAAYLO010000257.1, on the reverse strand, counting down.
AATAGCCGCGATCATCCAGTCAACTTATACTATCTTTCAGGCTTATTACAATGTTAGTATAACACAGTCAAAAAATCTATGTCAAGTATTCATTATGATTTAGCTCCTGATTGCACCAAGTAAATCTTTATAGGTCTCTAAATCCATACCTATTTCTTTCCGCGGAAATATTAAATCACTGCCGCTTATTTCTGCGCAATGCCTGCAAAGTCTGGTTTCAGGGAGAATCTCCAGCCTGTCAGGATTGATTGCCTTACCGCACTGTAAACAGGTCCGGCAAAAATACACCATCACTACTACCTCCTTTATACTTTTATTAATCATATTTCCATGGATCAGTATTAAGTTCTGACCTGAATATCTTAACTCCCTCAAGTTTGCAGGAAAAATAATCATGTAACAATGTTTTCACATAGTGCTCTGTCTGGTAATGGCCGATGTCCGCTAAAGCGATCCCCAGTTGTTCTGCATATTGGGCCTGATGATATTTTATATCTGATGTAAGTAAAAGATCTGCACCTTTTTTTGCAGCTATTTCAATAAAATCCGCTCCACTGCCGCTGCATACAGCGATACATCTTATACCGGCATTTAAGTCTCCGACATAACGCAGTTGTTTAAGCTCAAAGCTTTTTTTCACTTTGTTCAGAAATTCCCCCAGCAATATTTCCTCTTCCAGAAAACCTATCCGGCCTATACCGTATTTAATTTTTTGATTACTAAGGCTAAACAAATCAACTGCCGGCTCTTCATAAGGATGATATTTTTCTATAGCACTGAATACTTCTTTGAGATTTTCTTCCCTTACTATTGTCTCAAAACGGTATTCCCTTACCCTGTTTATTTTATTTTTCTCTCCAAGAAAAGGATTGCTCTCATTTAAAGGCTTAAATGTTCCTTCACCTGTCTGGGAAAATGATGTATGGCTGTAATTCCCGATAAATCCGGCTCCGGCTTTCAATATTGCATCCTTTACAGTTTCAAAGTGGTCTTCAGGTATATAGACAACTATTTTATATAATATTTCTTCTTTAGTTATTTTGAGCTCTTTAATATCCCTCAGCTCCAGTAAAGCAGCCAGATAATCATTTAAACCTTTTCCGGCTATATCCAGATTAGTATGCATTGAATAAATATTTATTTTATTTCTGATGGCCTTGATTATCAATCTTCCTGTATTATCATCTTCAGTAATCCTTTTTACCGGCTTAAAAATCATCGGGTGATGGGAAATGATGAGCTGGCAGGCTTTCCTGACTGCCTCATCAATCACCTTTTCATTTACATCTAAAGTAATTAAAATACTATCTATCTTTTCATTCAAATCTCCAATCTGCAGGCCGGAATTATCCCAATCCAGAGCCAGCTTTTCAGGAGCCAGGCTGTCTGCAATGGCTTTTATATCCCTCACCCTGTACATATACTGATTCTCCCCTCCATTATATTATTCATAATAATTCCCATTTGTTCTTATTAAAAAGCCCTGTCCATAAAGAACAAGGCTTATTTGCTTGACTATTTAAAATTAATGAAAGATCAATCCAGATAATCCTTTAGTTTTTTGCTGCGGCTTGGATGTCTCAATTTTCTCAATGCCTTTGCCTCGATCTGTCTTATTCTTTCCCTGGTAACTCCAAACTCTTTACCCACCTCTTCAAGGGTACGGGGACGGCCGTCTTCAATTCCAAACCTGAGCTCCAGGACCCTCTTTTCACGGTCTGTTAGTGTATCCAGTACATCATCCAATTGTTCTTTTAATAGAATATAAGATGCCGCTGATGCAGGTGCAGGCGCATCCTCATCTTCAATAAAATCACCGAGATGGCTATCTTCTTCTTCTCCAATGGGTGTTTCAAGAGAGACGGGTTCCTGGGCAATCTTCATTATTTCCCTGACCTTATCGGCAGACATTCCCATCTCTTCCCCTATCTCTTCTGGAGTAGGTTCCCTTCCCATTTCCTGTAATAGCTGCCTGGATACCCTGATTAGTTTGTTTATAGTCTCTACCATATGAACAGGAATACGAATTGTCCTGGCCTGATCTGCAATGGAACGGGTAATAGCCTGCCTTATCCACCAGGTAGCATAAGTACTGAATTTAAAGCCCTTATTGTAATCAAATTTCTCCACAGCCTTAATCAAACCCATATTTCCTTCCTGAATCAGATCAAGAAACAGCATTCCCCTGCCCACATATTTCTTGGCTATACTCACTACAAGCCTCAGATTAGCCTCTATGAGTTTTCTCTTTGCCTCTTCTTCACCCTGCTCCATCCGGCGGGCCAGCTCCACCTCTTCTTCAGCAGTAAGCAGAGGAACCTTTCCTATTTCCTTTAAATACATTCTGACAGGGTCATCAATCCCAATACCATCAGGAATAGAAATATCCAGAGGATCTTCTTCAATAATATCAAGTTGTTCCGGATCATTCTCTCTTTCATCCTTTATATCTATATCCAGCTCATTAAAGAGCTCATATATCTTTTCTATATCATCAGAATCAAAATCGATTTCATCAAGGGCATCCATAATTTCTTCATAGACCAGACTGCCTTTTTCTTTTCCCTTTTCAATCAGTTTCTTTACTTCATCTATCTTTGTAGGGTCTATCTTTGCCATTCAAGCTCCCTCCTTTCATCAAATCAAATAAAACTAAACAGTTATACTGACAAATTTTATTAATAATTTATTTATTTCATTCAGCTCCAGATCCTGAGCCTCCTGTATTTTTTTATAGATTTCCTTCTTGATTTTATATATAAATAAATCCATAAGCCTTTCCAGACCGATTCCTCTTTTCCAGTCAGAAACTACCAGTGACAATAACTGTTTCCTTACACTATCTTCCTCAATGCTCTCCATTAATTTATCAATATCCTGTTCCGGCTGTTCCAATATTTTTCTCACAAGTTTTCTATATTTATTTGAAAAAAAATCAGGATTTAAGAATTTGCTCATGGCAATTCTCTCTTCTGGATTATTCAAATATGTTTTTATAAAAACAGCCTCTATATCATTAATATTTTCTATATCTTCTTTAATATTATCTCATTTAGAATAAGTAGAATTAATTATTTTATCCTTTTTTTGACCCTCTTTCTTTGATCTATATATACTTACG
>JAAYLO010000256.1 GCA_012521855.1 Halanaerobiaceae bacterium | reverse complement strand
TATTGAAATCTGTTATTTTATCAAGTATAATATCCATATAGAGACTCAACTCCTTTGCCAGGTGTTTTGGGTCTCTATTTCTTTATTTATATCACTTTTTCCTGCTTCCTGCTGAAATTTTACACAATCGGAAAATATTCTCCTGCCTGTTCCCCTCATCCAGTGTCTCTCTGGTCTCAAACTCAATAATTCCATGTTTTATTATCTGAATCAGCTTTTCAGCTTCTTTTTCATAAAAACACACAATTATATCACCCGGCAAAGCGTTTTCCAGGGCCTTTTCCAGGGCCTTTTTTTCATCTCTTATAATCTTATAAAAACCGCTGAATCCTGAATTGAGGAGCCCCTTTTCAATTAGAGCAGCTGTTTCCCCTGGCTTTCTCCCCCTCAATTCCTCATCTTCTTTTATGTAAACACAATCCAGATACCGGCCTGTGATTTCCCCTGCCCTGATAATAAGTTCATTTTTCCTGTCACCAGGTACACCTATTACTCCAACCAGTCTCTTCCCGCCCAATTTCTGCATAAACCTGTAAACCTCCTTAAAACCTGCGGGGTTATGGCCGTAATCAAGTATTACCTTCAGTCCGATACTTTCAAAGATGTTCAACCTTCCAGGATTACAGCTGAAATTATTGGCAAAAGACATTAGTCCTTTTCTGATTATTTCTTTACTGACACCGAAACTAATAGCAGCTGCAGTTGCAGCAACAATATTTTCAATATTATGTCCGGCCAGCCCGTTTACACTTAAGGGTATATCCCTGACCCTTTCCACTATGCTTTCCTTCTTCCCGCCATCCCGGTAAATAATACAATTATTCTCCAGATAAACAGCTTTACCGCCGCCGGCACAATGTTTTTCTATAAGCTGATTGCTGTTCTTTCTGGAAAAATATACGATTGGAGCACTGGCCCTTTCTGAAAGACTGACAACCACAGGATCATCAGCATTTAATATACAAAAACCTGTTTTCTTTACCCTTTCAATAACCAGTGCTTTTACATCTGCAAGATCTTCTATTGTATCAATACCATCATTACCCAGATGATCCCCGGAAATATTTGTAATGATACCAATATCGCTATAATCATAACCCAGCCCCTGGCGTAAAATACCTCCCCGTGCTGTTTCCAATATAGCGATATCTATCACAGGTTCCCTGAGCAGTGCCCTGGCACTGATTGGCCCGGTATTATCCCCTCTCATGATACACTGTTCATTTATATATGTACCATCAGTAGTTGTCAGCCCTACATTCTCATATACATTTCTAAAGATCTCTGCCAGAAGGCGGCTGGTTGTAGTTTTACCATTAGTTCCCGTAATAGAGATGATGGGAATCCTGCCATCATCAACAGGAAAGAGATAATCCAGAAAAGCCCCTGCTGCATTACGCGGCTCTCCTTCTTCAGGATAATGGTGCATTCTGATACCGGGAGCTGCATTAACCTCTATTATGGCCCCTTTTTGCTGATAGAGAGGTACCCGGATATCTACAGCTACAATATCAATACCTGCAATATCAAGGCCGACAATTTGAGCTGCCCTTACAGCCAGTCCTGCATTAAGCGGATGGACCTCTTCACTGACGTCCCTGGCAGTTCCGCCTGTGCTTAAATTCCCGTTATAACGCACATTTATCTTCTGCCCTTTTGCGGGTATGCTTTCGAGAGAAAAACCCTGTTCCCGGAGACAGCTCCTCAGCATATCATCTATTTTTATCCTGGTCAGTCTTTTTTCATGGCCGGTTCCTCTATCAGGAGACCTGTTGATACAATTTATAAGCTCTCCTATGGAACTAACACCATCTCCGATGACATAAGGAGGTATTCTTTCTGAGGCAGCAACCAGTTTATTTCCTATTACCAGTAATCTATAATCTTTACCTTCCAGATATTTTTCCACAATCACTTTTTCACTATATTTTTGCGCTCTGTAAAAGGCTTTTTTCAATTCATACCAGTTGTTTATGTTCAGGCTTACCCCCTTACCATGATTTGAATTATAAGGCTTAACCGCCAGAGGTGTACCAAGGCTGTAGATCAATTCTTTTAACTCTGCGGGTTTTTCAACTACAAAGCCCTCCGGAACAGGCAGGCCTGCCTCTTTCAGCAGGCGGTTGGTCTGTAATTTATTACATGCTATATCTACACCGATACAGGATGTAGTAGAAGTAATCGTCGCCTCTATCCTTTTTTGCTTCCTGCCATAACCCAATTGATACAGACTGTTTTTTTTATCCAGCGGTATTACCGGGATATTTTTTTTAAAGGCTTCCTCAAGTATTGCACTGGTACTTGGTCCAATACCGTATTGACCGAGCAGTCTTTCACCTTCCTTTTCTATTTTTCTCACCGTAAACTCTAGATCATTATTTTTCAGGATGTCTGTAACTACCTTAATAGCTGACTCAAAAGCAAAAAGGGCCAGTTCCTCAACCAGATATTCTACTACAATTTTGTATATTGAATCCCTCTGCCAGACTGTTTTTCCATAATAAACATCCTGTCCCAGGCCTGACTGGATTTCCAGGCAAAGATGTTCAATAATATGACTAAAATAGGTTCCCTCAGCAAGTCTTTTTACAAAGCCTCCCTTAACTCCGAGTGAGCATGTATGTTCATGTAAGCCGGGAAAATACTTCAATAAGGACTCATTGAAACCGCTGATATCCTTTCTCTCTATTTCATCAAGGTCCTCCATATCGATAGATACCACTATCACCGGTGAATATGAATAAATATTTGCTCCAGTCATGACCTCATAAGCAATTACCTTCATTGATATGCCTCCCTTTTAGCCAGGAATTATTACTTTCCTCTCCTGCAGATTATATGAATACATAGCAGGTAAAACATGGATTTTCACATCCAGTAAAGCAAGGGACTGATTTCCTTTCAGTTCTGAAATATTACTGTGAGTTATTCCTTTCCCGTCTATCACTGTAACAGTATGGCTGCCCCGGACAGTGAAAACGGCCTCCGGCCCAAGTTCAATTGCTGTATCTTCATCTATTCCTATACCAAGTATATGGGGATTATATGCCACTGCGAAAAGGAGCCTGTTCATCCTCCCCCTTTGTGCAAAATGCTGGTCTATGACAAGTTCTTCGACAAGGCCGAGTCCTGCAGCTAACCGTACACTATCCATCCGGGGACTTTCCTCACCTTTTCCCCCCACAATCATAATATAACTTACCACTGATGCACCTGCACTGGTCCCGGCAATTACTGCACCATTCTCATATGCTTTTTTCAAAGCAGCATTTACTCTGGTAGCCCCAAAGATACTGGTAATCCTCAACTGGTCACCGCCGGTAAAAAAAATACCGTCAGCTTCCTCCAACAGCCGGGCATTCTCTACTGATTCAGCCTTTTTTCTGCTATCTATATCAAGTATCCTGCCTTTACCAATACCGAGTTCTTCAAATATTCTCTGGTATTCAAGGCCTGCACTGGCTCCCTCTTCTGCAGCAGAAGTAAGGATTACAAGAGAAGAACCCCTTTCCTGTACCATCCTGCAAAAGCTCCTGAGTATTTCCTTATCTCCGGACTTATCTTCAGCGCCGCCGATTAATAATAAAGAGCCCCTGACCTTTTCTCCCAGTTTATTCACCACCCCGAAAAGAACAATGATAGAAAACACCTACTATAGTATTACCAGTTATATTTTTTTTATTCATGTGTTTAAAATCATTGTTCACATTCAGGTAAAAATACGAAGTTTCAGATAAAGGGGGAGGTGGTCAGAGGCATTGGTCCTGATGGCATATCCATCAAGAACCTCCATTTGATAATTTGAGAAAAAAAGATCTATCCCGCTGACTGGATTTGATGCCGGATAGGTCTTCACTCCGCTTAGAAGCGGTCTTAAACCTTTCTCATCATTTCCAAGATAAGTCTGGAGTTCATATATTCCCGCATTAAAGTCCCCCATTAGAATACAGGGTTTATTTAAGTTTTTTATATAATTATTGATCCAGCTGAACTGTTCTTCCCGCTCAATTCTGTCAAGGGATAAATGAGTGAGAAGAATGTATATAGACCTTTTATCTCTTATTTCTATTTCTACCTTCAGCAAAGAACGGGACTCTTTTGTATCTCTATTGCTCTGAGGAAGAGCAATATTCTCAGTGCTTATTATGGGATATCTGGTCAATATAGCATTGCCATAGCTTCCTGGAAAGCCATTTTTGCCGGGGCCGTATGCATAATTCATATTAAGTTTTTTTGCTAAATAAGCAGTCTGATTTTTGAAACCGCTCCTCCTTCTTCTCATATCTACCTCATTTAGGCCTATAATATCAGCCCCGGATTTATCAATTACCCTGGCAATCCTGTCCAGATTCAATCTGCCGTCTAAGCCGACACCGTGATGAATATTATATGTCAAAAGCTCCAGGCTGGCAGTTTCACCAGTATATGCAGGCTCTTCAATATCAATATAGGACACTACAATAACCCTGTTACTATAAACTGAAATATAAAAAACCGGGAAAATCATTATAATTACAATAAAAAATGCCCTTTTCACCAGCTCACCTCCAGCTCTTATTAACTCCTGTTTTAACAGCCTAACCTATTATAACATCTGTCAGTGCTGAGGTGCCATAAGTTACTTGTGTCAAGTTCTTCCAGCAGGGAGTATTAACAAATTCCTCTTTCCTGAATATACTATATATAGTCATTATCAATACAGGAGAGATTAATATGGCATATAAAATATACCTGGAATTGAATACCAGGCGTTTAATACTGAAAAACAATGAACAGATTGAGCACATTTTCCCTGTAGCTATTGGTAAACCCTCTACACCGACTCCGACCGGGGATTTTACTATACTGAACAAAATCCTTAATCCCGGGGGAGTACTGGGTACCAGATGGATACAGTTTACCTGGAGAGAGCATGGTATTCACGGTACAAATCAACCCCATCTAATCGGGCAGGCCGTCTCTCTTGGCTGTGTAAGAATGTATAATCATGATGTTGAAGTAGTTTACAGCAAAGTATCCATTGGGACTCCGGTCATCATAAGGGAATCCCTTACCGGAAATATCGAATACCCGAAAGATAACCCCTCTGACCCGGTTTCAGAATCATATTTTATCTATACTGTACGTACTGGAGATTCACTCTGGAAAATCAGTCAAAGATATAATGTTCCTGTTCCCCTCATTAAAGAACTAAACCAGTTGAGTAGTGACATTATTTATCCAGGGCAAAAACTGAAGATACCTACCAAAAACCTCTTAACAATATATTCTGCTTACCAACACAAATTATTATATAAACAGAGGCCATTATGGCATATTGGGGAAATCAGAAATATATACAAAAAGAGAATACCTCTGTACGAAAGGGTACATTTTCAGGCAAAGTAAAAAGCTATAGCTATAATAAGGTATACAGCAATAAGCTGTATACCTTCAAACCAGTTGGATTTTCCCTGTAAGTACACTATATTTATTGCCAGGACTGATAGTACTATACTGCTGATTTCAAAAATATTGAACAATATATTCATGGAATGCCGGGTAAAGTGACTATAAAATATAAGAAGGGGTACCAGAAAAAGGGCAGTCTGTATACTGGAGCCCACAGCTATGGTAATACTCAGATCTATTTTATTTTCTCTGGCCATCTTTATAGCTGTTAATGCTTCTGCTACATTCGAAATAATGGGTAGAATTATTACCCCGATAAATACCGGTGATATTTTGAATTTTTCCTGTATTACTGTAATTGAGCTTACCAATATATTTGCTTCCACTGCAATAAACAAAGTAGTCAGCAATAAATATATAATCTTTTTATATAATTTGCTGTCCTCAGTTTTCTCCTCTCTTTCCTGCTTTTTTTCCTTTTCATGAAATACCAGTGTAAAATAAAGGCCGATGAGATATGTTGCAAACAAAACTATACCGACACCAATACTCAGGCGGTCCAGGATAAGGGTTTTGATATTCGGAGAACCATAGTAAAAAATTGCAGGAATCAGCATACCGGCAACAGCCAGCATCAACATGGCACTATTTGTAATGGCCAATAATTTATCAAATACCTGTCTCTGGTATTTCAGGCCTCCTAAAAAAAAAGACAGACCCAATACCAGAAGAAGATTCATTATAATTGAGCCTGTAATATTTGCCTTTACAACATTCAGTAAACCATCATTAATGGCAAAAATAGAAATTATCAGCTCTGTGGCATTACCAAATGTGACATTAACCAGCCCGCCCCAACTGCTGCCAAGGGCTTTCTGAAGCTGGTCTGTAAGGCTGGACATCAAAGCAGCCAGAGGTATAATCGCCAGTGCTGAACTTATGAATGATAATAGAGAGCCGTCCAGAAAAAAGGAGAGTGCAATGCTTATTGGAACAAAAATAAGTAGTATCTTCAGTTTCGGGAACATAAAATATATATCACCTCAGATTATATTATAACCATTCGTTATAATAATAATCTGCTTTATTTTCCTTATACTAGCTCCGCGGTATCAATAGACTCTGGCCGATTTGTAAATTCTCAGGATCGGATATATTGTTCAGGGCAATTATTCTATCCATGGATATCCCGAATCTCTGTGATATCCCATAAATAGTATCACCTGATTTAACAATATAAACAAAAGTCTCTCCGGGTCTTGCCGGGATTGGTGCAGACGGCACAGGCCGGTCAGTAATCCCGGTTATGATGGGAACCCGCACCCTCTCAGTAACCAGAATATTAACATCCAGTACTGCCCTTACACTTATTTCCCGTTCAGAAACCCGGCTGGCTGTAACACTATTTAAATCAATATCTGCATAAACCTGCATGTTTGAACGGACCTGGGGGATGGTCAAAAATGTGCTGAAACTTATCCTGGCCGGTGCAAAATACACAGGCTGCTGAGGCAAAGCAGCAACATAGATTATATTTACATCTATCTCTCCACTGATTAAAACACCTCCGCTTTCTGCCTCTACATCAATTGTCCCGCCGCGTATATTCCCGCTGGCACTGACAATCCGTGCGATATCCGGATTTCCTTCAGGTATTGTTACTCTCTCCCGGACTGATACCCTGGTACGCTCTTCCACTACTAATCTCTCTACGATAACTGTTCTTCTTTCCGGGAAAAGGCCGTCTACAGGCCTGATGATATCAGTAGGTATTTCCACTATTTCTTCAGCGATAACAAGAATGGTAAAGACAAGCTCAGTACTGATTCTGACCCTTCGGTTATCTACCATTTCAACCCTGTCATCTATAATCCTTGTATTTACATAAGCATTCATATCCGGGGTAACTCCGCTGAATGGAAATAACTCATTAAATCCATGGGTCAAGTTAACATACTCTACCTGCCCCTCTTCATCTACGTAAAGAAGATTGCTCCTGATTAATCCCCTGACCCTTACCCGGTCATAATCAGTAGTAATTTCTGATATCTGAATACTATTATCTACATCAACAACCCTTCTGATAGTCTCTGCATCTGCAGGGATTCTCACTGTTTCTGTAATAGTCCTGGTATAATTTCGTTCCCGGACACTACGCTGTACACGGAAACGCTCCCTTCGAAAATCCATACCGTCCCTGTCAGGAATTATAGGTATCCTGTCTGCTGCACTTATATCCAGATCTATGATAATTGTAAAATCGAGATTGATATTTCTGGGACTGATCAGACTGAAATCAATATCGGTTATCAGTGCTTCGGCATCAGCATCCAGGCCTCTCCTGGCACCGCTGACCGCGATTCTTTCAGAAAAAGAAAAGTTCCGCCTAAGGCTCTGTATATTGGAAGGGGCATCTTCCGGAGAATAATATATTGTGGCCCGGATGATACCATTTATTACAACAAAGCCGGTTCCCAGCTCAACATCAGTAATATCAACACTGGCATTGACACTTACCACCCTTACTGCCGGAGGCAGCTCTGAGGGTATACTGACTCTTCTATTTATCTCTGCTTCCAGGGTTCTTTCAGCTATAATTTCATCTATCCGTAAACCATCAGGCATAAAAACCCTCCTTTCTAAACCTTTTTTATTTTAATTGCTTTTTTTACTTTGTGCGGTTTAAGATTCACTTTCCTCTTTTTCGATTCTTTTTTTTTATTTTCAGCCATCATACCCCTCCTTTGCAATTAAAATGCTGCTAATAATATATATGCTGTCAGCAGTTGATTTGTGAGATTTTGTTGTTCAATTTGATTTTCCCTCTTGTCAGTTTTTAATTATAATGGTATAATAAGAATACAAAATTTACTCTGCGGGAATAGCTCAGCTGGTAGAGCATCACGTTCCCAACGTGAGGGTCGCGAGTTCGAGTCTCGTTTCCCGCTCCATTATTATATAGAGGCTGTCTGATCTGGACAGCCTTTTCTTAAAAAAAAGGACTGTAGGAGTTTAGCTGAAACCCTACAGTCCTTTATTTATTAACCTCTCGGACTAATAATTCCACTGGGTACACAAATTTTTTGCCCGATCTGCAGATTATTCGGATCAATACCCGGATTAGCCCGGATCAGCTCATCTACAGTAGTTCTGTATCTGCGGGAAATTTTATATAAAGTATCTCCGGCCTGAACTACATAAACAACATATGATGGAGGACATTCATCTTCGGTCACGGGTGAAACAACGATCAGATCTGTTACTATTTCCATTTGCCTGAATTCTGTTACTTTGGCAAATTTCCTGATTACAACAGTAATATCAACCTGTCTCGTATTACACTGACGGTTGACATTTACCAATTCTGCAGAGCTCCTGGTAACTTCAACCTCAACATGTGTATTCATGCCAGGTTCTGCTCCAGGTATATCTATAAAGTTGTCAACAGAGAAGATTTCTTCATAAAAATGAACAGGCTGGAAGGGAGGCTCATCTACAACGCCTACGTAAACTATACTTCCTTCTATGTCCATTTCAATGAGTACACCGCCAGGTTCAACAGTAACATCCCGGTCGACTATTCTGGCCATTGATTCAATTATACGCTCTGCAGGCGGTTTAACCGGGTCAGCCTCTGGAATTCTCAGCCTTCTGGTAACTGTTTCATGGACAGTATCTTCACCAATTACATCTTCAACTCTCAAGAGCTCTCTTTCTACTTCAACCAGGTCGCTGATAATATCAGTTACAACATTGACCTGTTTGGGCTCAGTAACTTTAACAAATATTCTAAGTAAAACATCAAGCTCTACTGTCTCTATCTGGCCGTTTGGCCCGTAAACAATATTATAAGATACCTTTTGAATTGTTATATTTGTATGGACATTCATACCCTCTTCTGCCCCGGGTACATCTACTGCTTCACTGAAATTAAAAGCTGCTTCCAGAAAATGCACAGGCTGCTGAGGAGCACCCTCCTCTACTATACCGACATACATCACTCCGCCCAGGATACTGCCTTCCACAATTACTCCATCTTCTGTAATTTCTGTAGAAATGTCTCCTTCTATCTCTGCAGTGGCGCTCAGGACTCTCTCTATCGGCGGTTTCCCCAGTTCTGTGGGTGGTGTCAATTCTCCGCTCACTACTACGGTCCGCACATTTTCACCGATGACATCTTCTATCCTCAAGAGTTCCTGAGAAATATTCTCTTCAGGTATACCGGTTACATCAGTAATAACAGTTATTTGCCGGTATTCAGTCACCTTTACAAATTTCTGTACAACAACTGTGACCTCAATAGTCCTTTCCCCTGGAAAGACTTCCCCCTCTTCCAGTGGCGGAATATCAATCTGATCAAAGGAAAGCCTTCTTATATTAATATCAACAAAAACATTCATCCCTGGTTCTGCTTCAGGTATATCTACGAAATTTCTTAAGGGGAGAATTCCCTCTACAAAATGGACAGGCTGCTGAGGTTCTGTTTCAGGCACTATACCCACGTAAGTTACACCTATTTCAATATTCCCTGTTATTTCAACACCACCTTCTTCTATGGTGGTCTGCAGATTATTAATACCAAAATCCCTGACATCAATTATTCTCTCTGCAGGCGGTTTTTCATCAGGTATAGTTATAGTACCCGTAATTGACTCAGTTACTACTTCTTCCCCGATTACATATTCAACCCTGATCAATTCTTCATTAAAATTTATTGCCACTCAAAATCCTCCTTTCCGGTTTATTATATTTATCACTTATAATATATGCTTAAATGATAAAATTGTGATAGCTATTATTATATTTAATGTATATATGAAAGAATTATTATTATGCCTAAAAATTTTAATCACAGTAATTTTATTTTTATCATAAAATATTATGGAGGTGGGAAAAATGCCTTTTGGATATTCCAGAAAAATATTTAAATTTCCAGCAGTTCAATATATACCACTGGACCGTTATAATGAAAAGATAGGACAGACAGATATAAGAAACGGAGCTGCACGTGTTTATGTATATACTTATAAGGAAAATAATGATCTTAACAGGAGAATAAGCTTTCTAAACCAGGCTGAAAACTATAGTATTCCCCGGGGGCAACTGGCAGTATTTATAAAAAATGCCAGGGTAAACCTTGTTCAATATAGAGGTTATGAAGTTACAATGGTAGGCAGGGAAATCCCGGGTACATATCAGCTCTTTACTGTAACTACTCAATACTTTTATAAAGATAGGATTATTTTTATATTATATAATGGCGAAACCAGTGAAAGACTTGATATTGCCCATGTTCAGGAAAGGATTAAAGATCTCTGAAAAACTTTTATAAATTAGAAAAAAAACGGGTTGATTAACCCGTTTTTTTGGTGCCCGTTTTACTCCATTATATACCATACGGCCCTACTTCATTAACATTAAATTGTATATTCTCTGTTACCTTCACAAAGATATCTCCAATAACCTTCTGTGTCAGCAGATTACCGTCATGGGATAAGAGCGGCTTGATAAAGGCAACTGACGGTATTACATCCACATCCATATCAGGCCTTGCTCCCATTACATCAACAAAGGTACTGAAAGGAACATTCTCTGCCTGATGATATTCGATATTATCTTCTCCGACATAGAATATCTGTTTATGAATAATACCCTGGACTATAACCTTATCATTTATTACTACTGCATTTATATCTTCAAATACAGCAGTTATTTCTTTTATCTTAATGGCAGTCTGGTCAAGAGCGAGTGTTGTTTCACTTAAAATCTGTTTTGTATTTTCCCCAATAACCTCTGGAAGCATAACCAGTGAATCATCACCTGTAACAACATTGATCTGTACAGATTCAGTAACCTTTACGAACAGTTCCAGTACAATTTCCTGATTTACCCTGTTACCATCAGAACTCAATTCCTGCTTAATATGTTCTACCGCAGGATGTACCTGAACATTCATGCCTGGTTCTGCCCCGGGAATATCTACAAATTCACTGAAAGGAATATCCTCAGCCTGATGGTGTTCAACCTCATCTTCACCTATATAAAACAACTGTTTATGAACAACCCCCTGAATAATCACTTTATCCTCAATAACCTCTGTATCCAGTTCCATTACCTCAGCACTTATATCTACAATCTTGATTGCTTTAACTGCCAGGCTGACATCATTCATAACCATTGTCTGGACAGAGTTTTCGCCGATTACCCTGTCAGCCTTAACCAGCGGGCCGCTGCCTGTTTCAACTATAAGTTGTTGAACTGAAAGGACCTTAACAAAAAACTGTAATACAACCTTCTGGTGTAAAATAGTGCCGTTTGCAACAAGTTTTGTGACAATATGCTCTATGGTAGGCTCAATAAGAACCTCCATACCCGGCTCTGCTCCGGGTACATCGATAAATGTACTGAAAGCGATATCTTCAGCCTGATGATGAATAATGTCATCGGTACCTACATAAAAAATCTGTTTATGTATAATACCCTGAATGATTACCTTATCTTCAATAACATCAGTCTGTATATCACTTACTACCGCATTTATATCCCGGACCTTTATTGCCGGCATATCCAGTGTAAGATCTGTTACCTCCATTCTTTGAACTACATTTTCCCCTATTACTACTGGGGCTTTAATCAGCTCCAGTACTCCTACCTGTTGTAATTCAGGCATTTTCATACCTCCTTCTGATTTAAATTCCTGTTGACTGATATTTTTATCCTCAATCAAGACATATTGTTCTTTTTTGCCTCTATTATTTCTGATTTATTCTTCTCTCTATTCCTCCTTCCAATCTGTATTTTTTCTATCACGGGGACTTTATTATATTCATCATATAAATCATAAGTTTGATGGACCGTATTATTTTCATCAACATGAAAATTTGTGTTATTCTGGTAAGCATATTCATATCTTTTCCTGTCTATCCTGGCTGCCTTTTTCAATCTTTTAAAATCATTATTCTGAGTAAAAATATCCGTTTCGATGGAAATAGTCCAGTAGCAAAACAAATAAAATGTTCCTATCATAAAGCCCATTAAAAGACCAGCTAATAAAATCCAGGTGAACAATCTACCACCCCCTTTTCTTGCTATATAATATGGTTAATATAAAAAAAGTGTGATAAAAAGTATTATTCATAGAAGGCCTGAAACCAGGCCTTCCTGTTTCTAAACTGAAACTGAGACAAGGACTTCAACTGGAGCAGGTCCTGAATCAACAATATTTAGAACTATTACTTCTTTTTCAATAGCTGATAACAAATTAAGAGGATCAAGTACTGATCTTACTACAGGAAATACCTTCTTCTCTGTAGACAATGGATCAAGTTTTGTCACCACCTCTTCCTCCACCATTACCGTATCGGTAATAATTTCCGGCCCGGTAATTGAAGAAACAACCCTTATAGTACTGATAAGCTCCGGCCCGTAACAGGCTTTAAGAACAATAATCTGTTTTACACATTTCCCGTCATCATGAAGCGCAAATTTTAAACTTTCTATCTCAACACAGGGACTTAATATACCTTCTCCTGCTGCCTCCGTGAGCTTTACCGGAATACTGAAAGCTACAATTTCTCTCTGGTGCCTGACAATACTATCTGTGACATAAACAATGTCCTTGCAAATATTACCCTGAATTAAAACTAATGTATTACTTATCTTATCTGCCCTGACTCCTTCTATCTCAGCCTCAATATCCACAATCTTTTCAGCTGTATATTCCAGTTCAGTATTTTGCTGGATAAGCAGCTGCTGGCAATTTTTTCTTCCCTTTTCTCTTCTTACAATAATTTCATAATCTACATCAACTTCCGGAACCGGCTCACAGATCTGAAACTCTCCTTCAAGCAAAATCTGTTTACTATTTTCACCTATGAAACTGGCTGTACTGCCTTCAAAAAGCCTTATAGATATACACAGCAAGAGCTTCTGTCTTATATTACAGCCGGCCTCCCCTAAATGGGCTATAATTTTTTCAATATCTATATTAATATCTGCTGTCAGTCCGGGGAATGCCCCCGCTATATCAATCATTGTACTGAAGGGCATATCTTCAGCCTGATAATGAACTACGCTATCTAGCCCGACATAATATATTTCTTTTCGAATAATCCCCTGAACAATTACCCTGTCGATAATGACTTCATATTTAATATCTTTAAGTACTGCATCTATACATTTTATCTTTTGCGCAGGTATCCTGTGTGCTTTGAACAATTCCATCCCTCTCTTTCCTGCAATAAGTATGGATATACTCATGGATATACTTTATGTAATATTCTATGCCATATCTCTTTATAATGTTTAGCATAAAAAAAACAGCCATTTTTTAATGGCTGTTTCAATCATTATTCCACCGGTTCTTGATTATTAATAAATATCTGTACTATCATTAGATTGCCGTCATCTCTTTCCAATATTCCAATACCTGTTCTGTCATAAGCGGAATTGAGCATATTGGCTTTATATTCAGGATTATCCATCAAGGAATAAAAAGCCTTTTCTACAGTGCTGTCCCTTACTGAATTCTCTCCTGCCAGCGAATAACCAATCCCTTCATTGCTCAATAATTCAAAGACAGTACCATATCTGCCCGGGTCAATGGCTCTTTTTCTGGCTATCCGGGTTAAAGCCATGTCTATTTCCAGCAAATCCAGTCCAGCTTCCTGTCTCGCTTTATTAAGCATTTTGTACATTTCAAATTCCAGATCTGTTACATACTCATTATTTATGAACATTTCATCCTTTTCACCGAAATCAAAGGAAAGCCCTTCACTATCATCCTGATCAGAATCATTATCATCAAAAGGCCTGTCTTCATCATTGCCGGCCATTCTCTCTCTCATCAAATTCAATATCCATAACATAAGCAAACCCTTAATGACAGTCAAAAGACTATCCTTATGATCATCCAGAAATCCTGCCTGTACCACCATAATGCCCGGTAAACCGGCTGTAAACACCTGGAATGCCAGTAATATGATCAGCATAACCGCAGTTCTTTTCAGTTTGTAAAAGCGCAATTATTCCACCTCCCGTAGCAAAATCTTATTACAATTATAACATATGCTATCGGGAACTTATGGATGTAATATGTGGCAAAAAAAAGAACAGATGGCCTAATCTACTCTATAGAAATCCACTTCAATATTACTGATAGGAGAACTGATTTCAATTATCAATTTCTGTTCTGCATCTTCAAAATCAGGTGTCTGATAGACATTATCATTCGTTCTGTAAAGCCCCTTCCTGTCAAAGTTTTTATTACTTATTACTCCCTTTGCAATGATCCTGACAGCTCTGTTTTCAGGTATCTTTAAATCCAGGTTCATTACACCTGATTTTATTTCTACATATTTTACCTGATTCCCCAGATTAATTTCCAGGTCACTGGCACCACTATTAATCTTTAATTCGTCAATCATTAATTCCTGTAAGTTAAAATGAAATGAGCCGGCTCCAGTATTAATAGTTAAAGCAAGGGGAACAAGAGGGGTAAAATTCAATTCCCAGTCGTTTCTCCTCCTGTTATTAATCCATTTAAAGTTTCTATCCAGATCCTCAGAAATATTTAAATACCCTGTATTACCTGCTGTCCGGTAACTTATCACAGGAGGTATATCCCTGTAAACAGAACTTATTTCATAAAGGTTTTCAGTATTTTTTACCGAATCAAAAAATAATTTACCTACACCGGACTCCAGAGATACCACCAATCTCTCTATTTCGTCTTCCATTTCCTGTTCTGACCTGTATTGCCCGAACCCGTTTCCATCACTGGAGTAATAGAATTTATAATCATAACCTATATCACTACTGAGAAGAAAAAGGGCTATCAGACCCAGGAAAAAAAGAATATTTGTCAACCACCAGAACGGGGTATGTTTCAATATCAGGTTTAAGCCTGCTAAAATTACAAAAAGCGGCCACAAATGATACAATAAACCCCAGTCAAATCGATTAACCACTCCCATTGTATTAAGCAAAAATAAGATTCCCAGGCCGATTAGAAAAATACCCGTATTTATTTTGGACCTGTTCTCTTTATTCATTATCCTTAACCCCCTTGAGGACCAGGACAGCTCCAAAACCTACCAGGATTAAAGGCCAGAAACGTCTCCAGTGAAAATAAGGAATCCATTTATCAATCAAAATAATGAGTCCTAAAGCAATCAGGCCGAAACCGATTATCTTCTGGCCATTACCGGTATCCGGTTTAGCAGCTTCATCAGTACTGAAACCTTTATCATCACTATAAGCATTATCCGCATTTCCATCATTGAAGCTGTAACTGCCTGAAGAAGGAGCTTCAGGGATAATTATCCAGCAGGCAAAATACAGGAAAACCCCTATACCCTCTGCAAAAAAGAGCAATATGGCCAGTAGCCTTACTATTGTTGAATCTATATTAAAATATTCTGCAATTCCGCCACATACCCCGCTCAACATCTTATCCTTTTGCGAACGATAGATCTTTTTATTCATTTTATACCCACCCCCGTTTTTTTTAAGGTAATTTGCAGCCATTCAATGACTCCCCTATATAATATTAATTATACATATCATTTTCCAATTTTTAAAGTATTATTATCACTTTTTACCTAAAATCTGCTGCATTCGATCCCTGTTGCTTCTTCACAATCAAACTGTTTCCTGTATAGAGAACTATAGACACCATCTCTTTTAATCAGTTCATCATGACTGCCTTCTTCCACAATACCGTCTTCAGTCAGGACAATAATCCGGTCAGCATTCCTGATCGTAGATAAACGATGGGCAATTATCATTGTGGTTCTTCCTTTTGCCAGAAGCTCCAGGGATTCCTGTATTATCCTTTCACTTTCATTATCCAGTGATGATGTAGCTTCATCAAGAATCAAAATAGGAGGGTCCTTAAGAAATGTCCTGGCAATAGAAATCCGTTGTTTTTGTCCGCCGGAAAGCTTTACCCCTCTTTCTCCTATCTCTGTATCGTAACCATCAGACAGTGCCATAATAAAGTCATGGGCATTTGCCTTTCTGGCAGCCGCGATGATCTCTTCATCACTGGCTTCAGGCTTACCATATAATATATTATCCTTAATGGTCCCATTAAACAAAAAAACATCCTGCTGTACTATACCGATATTCTTTCTTAAACTGGTCAGTGAAAATTTCCTGATGTCCACTTCATCAATCAAAATTGCACCTTTTTCAATATCATAAAAACGGGGCAGGAGATTACATAAAGTGGACTTGCCTGCTCCGGACGGACCGACAAAAGCTATTGTTTCACCAGGATTTATGATCAGATTAATATGTTCAAGAACCCTGGTCTTCTCATAGCCGAAAGTAACATCTCTATACTCGATCTTTCCTTTTACATCTTTCAGTTCCCTGGGATTTTCCCTTTCCTTAATATCCGGCTGGACTGAAAGCAATCTCTGGAATCTTTCAAAGCCGGTCATCCCTCTCTGATACTGTTCATTCAAATTAGCGATTTGCCTTACCGGACGCATAAACATATTAACATAGACCAGAAATGCGACCAATTCACCTATGGATAGGCGGTTTATATAAACAAGATATCCCCCCATAGACAGGGTTATCAGTTCAATCATATTGTTGAATAGATTAATCCCTGAATGAAAGCGGGCCATTGTTTCCATTGAGTATTCCCTTGATTTCCGGAAACGTTCATTCCCATAATCAAACTTCATCTCTTCATATCCTTCATTTGTAAAGGATTTAACTACCCTGATCCCGCTTAAACTATCTTCTAACTGGCTGTTTACCTCTGCAATCTTTTCCTTAACATCACTGAATCTCTGGTGCATTTTTTCTCTTAACTTTATTGAAAAAATGATCATGACCGGTATCATCACAAAAGTACACAGGGCGAGAATCCAGTTCATATTAAGCATGACAATAAAAGAGCCGAGAATAGTTATGATTGATATAAATAAGTCTTCAGGCCCATGATGGGCTAACTCTGAAACATCATTCAGATCATTTACAATTCTGGACATCAAATAACCAACTTTATTATTATCATAAAAACTGAAAGACAGTGTCTGTAAATGAGAAAAGAGCTCTTTTCTCATATCTGTCTCCATCCTTATACCAACGACATGTCCCCAATATGTTACAATATATTGTAAAACACCGCGTACTATAAATATGATAAGCAAAAACAGTGCTGTGTTCAATATCATGTTCAGTTTCCGTTCCGGTATATAGAAATCTATCAGTATTTTTGTTATGTATGGATAGATTAAATCAATACCTGCCATCACAAAAGCACAGCTGATATCAAGTAAGAACAACTTCCAGTGTCTTTTGTAGTACTTTATAAATTTCCTTATCATCTGATTCCCTCCTCATCCCTGTTAACCATTTTAACATAATAAAGCTATCATTTCAAAAAGGATTTCCTGATAATTACTAGAATAAACTATGTAGAATACTCGCAACATGGATCACTGACACAGAGTATAAAACAAGAACAGTGTTTCAATCCATGATCAGGCATAAAAGGATGGTGGGAATATGAGATTTTATCCATTAAGATTAGAGCCAATATATAAAGAAAAGATCTGGGGCGGTAATGGTCTGGAAAAATTGTATAATAGAAAACTGCCCAATGATAAAATCGGGGAAAGCTGGGAACTGGCAGCCCACCCTCATGGTATGAGTGTGGTCAAAAACGGTATACATAAAGGAAAGAGCCTTCTGGAACTGATTAATAAATACCCGGAAAAAATGCTGGGAAACAAAATTGGACACAGAAAAAGGGACTACTTCCCATTACTGATAAAATTCCTGGATGCCAATGATAAGCTATCTGTTCAGGTTCATCCTGATGATGATTATGCTTTGAGGGTAGAAAATGAAGCAGGGAAAACAGAAATGTGGTATATACTTGCTGCTAAACCTGGAGCAAAACTTATCTATGGACTGAAAGCCGGAACTCAAAAAAAAGATTTTGAAGAAGCTGTAAAAAAAGGCTGTCTGGAAAAATACCTGAATGAAGTAGAAGTAAAAAAAGGGGATATTTTTTTCATGCCTGCAGGAACAATTCATGCCATCGGAGAGGGAATCCTGCTAGCTGAAATCCAGCAGAACTCTGATACGACATACCGTGTATATGACTGGAACAGAGCGGGAATGGATGGAAAACCAAGAGATCTGCATATCGAAAAAGCCCTTGACGTTATTGATTTCAATAGAGAAATGGTCCAGGCGAAAAGCACCCCTCTCTGCAGGGAATACACTGCCTATAAACGATATTTTCTCGCTGCCTGTCCCTATTTCATAACTGAAAAAATCGAGGTAAAAGAAGAATATATGCTCAATCCCGGCAACTCCCGCTTTTATGTCCTGATAAACCTTGAGGGAGAGGGAAATATACTATATAATGGAGGGAATTATCCACTGAATCCCGGCAATACGCTTTTTCTGCCGGCAGGTCTGGAAGAGGTCAGGGTTACCGGCCAGGTAGGATTTTTATTAACTTATCTTGAAAACAGCAAAGAAGAAATTATAAAATTGCTCACTGGCCTCAATTTTACAGATGAAGAGATACATAATCTCGCCGGTATGCAAAACTGGGATGAAAAAAATTAAAAAAAATGTATAAGCCTGATTTTACTGCATATAATATGAATAAAGGAATTGATGTTTATCTTAAATTAACCAGGATGAACCGGTGAGTATTCCGGAAATAGCAAAAGGTCGAGGGACCTTAAATTGTAAACATCCAATTCCTTTTTGGGGGGATAGCTTTATCGGCCATCCCCCTTGATTTATTTAGAACAACCCTTTAATAATTGTCCTTTTTACTGCTCTGCATAAAAATAGACCTTTTACAAATATTGGTCAATTTTATTTAAGTCCCCTTGCCTCAAGGATACTGTGGGTAATATCTGCCATCTGATCACTGATATGTTCAAGAGCATCCAGGACTTCCAGGTATATAATACCTGCATTGGGATCACAGATTCCTTTGCCCAGTCTTTCTATGTGCCCGTTACGATTCTCTATCTGATACCTGTCCATGGAGATTTCAGAAGCCAGGATTTTCTCGGCAGTTTTTATATCAAAGTGCTTTATTAGAGACTTTGTGTCTTCTACCATTTCAGATATATACTGGAAACACTTTTCAACGGTCTCCAGGGCTTCCTCTGAAAACTCAATTGCATTCTCATTTGTAAACCTAAGCAATTCCGCAATCTCTTCTGAATCATCAGCAAAGCTCTCGATATCATCTATTATTGCAAAATACATATTAATGACCCTGATATCATATTTAGACATGGAGTGGCGGGGAAATTTGGTTATAAACTTTACCAGTTCTTCCTCTAACTCATTAATGATATCCTCTTTGTTTTCTACATACTTCACCAGTTCCAGATCATATTTCCTGAATGCCTTAACCGTTTCTTCAAACATCTCTACAGCTATGTCATACATTCTCAATACTTCAGCTT
Organism: Halanaerobiaceae bacterium; assembly: GCA_012521855.1. GTDB lineage: Bacteria > Bacillota > Halanaerobiia > Halanaerobiales > DTU029 > JAAYLO01. The sequence goes on along the minus strand of JAAYLO010000256.1, from coordinate 6,143 downwards.
TAAGCTGGTTAATAGCAAAACTCGGTGTTTCCAGCATACGCTCATCAAGATATTTCAAACCACGTTCAATAACAATATCTTTACCTGGAACAATTTTTCCCACAAGCCAGACCAAAAAATTCACAAATGGTATCCAGATTATTGTATTTATAACATTAAACATAGTATGGGCATTGGCCAGTAATCTCTCATTTGTCGGTGTTGCCCTGAGAATACCTGTTGTTAACCGGTATATGCCATTATAAATCATATCCATAAAATCAGGTATTATATAGATTAAAGCAAGTACTATTACTGAACCCAGAAGATTGAAGATAAAATGAACGGCTGCTGCCTGTTTTGCAGTCCTGTTCGCTCCAATACTTGATAAGATGGCAGTTATGGTTGTCCCGATATTACAACCAAGCAAAACGGGAACCGCTCCCGCAAAATCCATTGCTCCAACTGACAGCAGACTCAATACAATCCCTATACTGGCACTACTGCTCTGAATAATACAGGTAATTACTGCTCCTGCAACCAGCCCCAGCAAAGGAGAAGTGTTGAATTGCTTCATCATACTGAGAAAAACATGAGAATCCTTCAGGGGTTCCATAGTTTCCTTCATTACTGACATTCCCAGAAACAGGACCCCAAAACCAAGAACTACCTGTCCAATTTGCTGTGTTCTATCTTTTTTGCCGAACAAAAAAAGCGCTGCTCCTATAGCTATGGCATGTATTGCATAATGACTCAGATTAAAGGCAATCAGCTGGGCAGTAACTGTAGTACCTATATTTGCCCCCATTATTACACCAATAGACTGCCTCAAAGTCATTAAACCGGCATTAACAAAACCCACTACCATGACAGTGGTAGCACTACTACTTTGAATCACGGCCGTCACGAGGGTTCCTACCAGCAAACCTGTAAAACGGTTGGTTGTAAGCATGCCCAGTAAATCTTTCAATTTTTTACCGGCAGTCTTCTGTAAACCATCACTCATTAATTTCATGCCATATATAAACAGACCAAGGCCGCCAAAAAGACTGAAAACCATATCTATTGACAAAATATCTCCCCCTAAAATTCTAAACTTATAAAAGACTTATTCAGCTTTTTTAATATTCTACAAACAAGGCAAATTTCCTGCATTGAATTTTTACTTCAGGACATGAATCCAGATATTCGGACTTTTCCTTCCATTTCTTCTCTTCAGAAAAATAACCCTTCTTTCTGCATATCTCTGCAAGTATGCTGCTTTCCATAGGGAACTCTCCTTTTTCATTGGCTATTTTCAAATACTCATATGCCTCTTCAAGATATCCATGAATATAGAACAAAAAACCAATATCATTGATGGTACCGGGTATACCCAGGCTATTAATCAATTCCATCATTATTATAATAGATCTGCCTGTGGAATATTCCATTAAACGGTCAAGCAAATATAAAGCTGTATTATAGAACTTCAGTTTTGCTACCTGATGGTCAAAACTAAAAAACAGTCCCCGTTCATAAAAATAGATCTCATTAAAATAATTAATAATTGTCCAGCTGATCTTGTCTCCCAATAATTTGATCTGATTGACTATACTCTTTGATTCAATTCTACCCGGCATAATCAAATTGAGAATCCACTGTAAGTATAACACATTCTGGTAATATGGAAAATCTGGTTTTATCATTTTAAATTGTTTTAAGGCCATGTGATATTTCTTCTGTTTCAAATAGCTAAGCCCCTTCCAATATAATAATCTGTTTTCATCATTTCTAATAATATTCTGCCTCTCATAAATTAACTGTAATAATTCATATTCCTTTCTGGAAAGCAGACACTCAAATAAAGAAAACAATAGCTCTCTGTTGGCTGGATTATCCAGTTGGAAAAAATCAAACAATTCATCTATATCTATGCCCTTAATTTCAAGTAAAAGATTTATAATCAATTTGTTTGCCTTATCATTTAAGAAGGCCTTTTCCAGATAAAAGCAGGCCTCTTCTCTCTTATTATTGGCAAAGAGACTCAAAGCTAACAAAAAATATGAATTATTAAGAAGTTTTCTATCCAGGTTATTGCTCAGGGAAAGCCTTCCTAATAAATACTTAAAACAGTTTATTGCTGAAATATACTCTCCCTTTATATACTCCAGATATCCCTGCCAGAATAAGAAAATTATATTATCAGGATAATCCTCGAGCCCAGTCCTTAACTGTTCCTCAACTCTTTTGTATTGTTTATCTTCCAGTAATACTAAAAGTAAGTTTTGCAGGATAAGAACCCTGTTAGCTGTACCTGCTAAGGTGTATGCCTTTTCCAATCTTGCAATTGCTTCACTGATTTCTCCCTGCTGGAAACTCTTGATTCCGCTCCGCAGATATTGTAAGGCATCTTCTTCCAGTATTATACCTTCATCTTCTCCAGACTGAAAAAAAAATAATGATAAAGGACGAAGCTCCTCAGGAATCAATGAATAGATATTTCTCTTTACTATGGGCAGGTGCAGAATTCTAAGTGTTGCTTCACCATTAACTTTCAGTATTGAAGCTGTGATGCTTTCATAACTATCATCAGTATACCTGTATTCTTTTCTATTCCGGTATAACCGTAAAGATAATCTGGGCAGGCTGTAACTGTTATCTGTTTTGCTCTTCATTTTACCGGCAAAACCAATATTTATCCCTGGCAGATAAAAACCGGTACTATCAGTATTCTTGAGCACAGCCCGCAGTTGATGCAGGTCATCCAGTAATTCTTCATCACCCTCCAGTAGAAGGATCCATTTTCCTCCAGCCTTTTCTTTCGCCAGATTATGGCTTTCCCTGAAACTGGTATCCCTTCCTGTACGATAAACCTTTACACCCAGTTCTTCTGCTATTTTCCTGGTACTATCCATGGAATCTCTATCCACAAGTATGATTTCATCAGCAATTCCCCTGACACTTTTTATGGTTCTCATAATAGTTTTTCCTTTATCATTTGTTACCATACATACACTTAAAAGCATAAGGACCCCCTGCCGCGTAATTTTATTAAGATATTATATGTATTGAGATAAGAAAAGGCTATAAATCTTTTTCAGGGATTTCACTATCCTGGACCAGGTAAAATTATTAAGTATATGTATGGACAATTTATCACTTACAGGAGCATTGTAGGCTGCTAAAACCTTATTCCTGATATCTTCATGGTCAGCGGGGTTACAATAAAAAGCCAGGTCCTGAAGATACTCCCGGGCTGTTCCCTTTTCAGTGGTTACAAGTTTACAGCCGGCCAGTCCTGCCTCCAGATTCACTAAACCCGGAGTATCATACCAACTGGCTAATACATGAACCTTATAGTATTTATAAAAAGAAAGCAATTCTTTTTCTTCTACCCCGCCATAAAACCTGATATTGGGATTAGCACTGGCAGCAGCAAGACATTCTTTATAATAGGCAGGATCATTATTATCTCCTACAAAAGTAAGGGGGATCTCTGTATCCTTTAGAGCCCTGATTAAGGCCAGTTGATTCTTGCGGCTGTGGATTCTCCCTACTGAAAGAATACCGTGTCTTATACCGGTATTCTGCTTAATATAGAAAAACTCATCAACACCATTAAATACTACACTGAAAGGTTTTTCCAGTGCAAAATCCTTTTTCAGCAAATCCCACTCCTGATAGGCATTGGGGAGAATCAGATCAGCACAATTTAAAATCTCTCCCCTGAGGATCTGTTTTTCCGCCCAGTTTTTCAGTTTATCAGGCTTAAAGACTGACAGATATTCTGACATGTTCCAATATATCGGGGTTATTATTAACGGCAGCTTTTTTTTAACTATATTTTCTACCTGAACCGCCATGGTCTCAATTCTTAAGATATTAAAACAATGGACCAGATCAACTCCATGCAGATCTGGCCTCAAATCTAAAGATATATCAACATTTACCCCTATCCCTTCCAGATGTTTTTTTATACTTTTGATCTGTACTGTATCACCAGCCCTGATCCTGAAAAGATCCGGCCGGGCCAGAAAAAGTATTTTACACATCAAATCATCCCTTCAAAATTTTCTATCCTGTAAAAAACTTTTTAAGCCTTCTAAACCAGGAATTCTCTCTTTTGATACTGATATTGAACTCGTCAAAATCCTCAATATCACTTATTTTTAAAGGGGCTTCTTCAGGGATGTCTTCAGCAGCTATATTTTCAATAAAATTATTATCTTGTATTTCCGCCAGATCATCACCACAATAAATTTGTTCAATCAGGCTTATCAATCTGTCTATTCCTGTAATCCAGTTTTGTCTAAAACTAGTAGCAGAATTGTCTTTTAAAACATATATATTTTTATTTATGTCCCGTATTTTTTCAAATTGTTTATCGGAATTTACCAGAACAAGATCAGCCCGTTTTATTAGTTCCAGGTCCATTAGCTGTATAGCTTCTCTCTGAAAATCACTATTAATATGATCATAATAGTTTTCAGGACAGTCATAGATAAGCAGGCCATATTCTAAATACTTCAGTAAAGGCCGAAAAACAGGATTGCTCATTATCACCAGTGGATTCTCAAACCCTGAATGCCGGACTGCTTCCCTGATACCCTTGCCCAGATACAGCTCATGCCCTTCCTTTAAATTATAATTTACCGTTCCTGAACCAGGGGGTGTATATATAAAAATATTATTATCCATCTCCCAAAATCCCTTATTACCACATACCGGATTTATATAAAGAAGCTGATATCCTTTCCGGGCAAAACCATAAACCAGGTCATGTATCCTCTTAAGATCATAATTCCAGGATACCGGGCCGAAAAATATTAAGCTTGCGGGTTTTCCTCTCTTCATATTACCACTAAAAAGCTCCGCCCATTTCTCTTTAAATCTTTTTCCCTCATCATAATTTACCGTATTATTTCTGATATCATCATATATCCTGTCTACAAGCTCCCCGGTCCTCGTATCTACAAGCTCTGATTCATTACAGCAAACAATCCTGTAGCCCTTTTCCAGGACCCGGTAAAAGTAATCCATCTCCTTCAATTCCTGAAAGTCCTCGTCAATAAGACCGAGCAGAGTCAACAGCTCCCTTTTTATTAAAAAACAGGCACTGCTGTTTCCCGGTATTTTTTCTATAATGTCAATATCTTCTATTGAAATATCATCAGGTTTCTCACTTTTGTCATAAACTATTTTGGGTATAACTACTGCTGTTTTTTCCTCCTCTGCAGTTTCAATAAGCGGTTCCAGCCATCCCTCAGATACTTCGATATAATCTTTCATTAACACTATATATGGGGCATTACCGGATACTATTCCCCGGTTCAGTGGAGAAATACGGTCCCTGCCATCCATTCCTTCAATAATCCGTATTTGATTACCCGATTTTCTTACGGCTTCCAGGTTTTTAGTTTTACTGCTATTACTGATAATAGTGAGAAAACAGGGCAAATCAGTATATTCCTTTATCTTTTTAATACATTTATCAATCTCTTCATGATTACTTTCACTCTCAATAATCAAATCTACCAGATAATCACCTGTATCCCCGGGAAATATCTTGTTTATGAAATTACTGTTGTTTAAAACACCCTTCAAAAAATCATACCAGTTTTCACCAACCAGTGCCAGTTTGTTTTTTTGCGCAATTTCCCTTGACCTATATAGAATTCTACTCCTGTATTGGCCCATTTTATAGATTTTAATCAATTCCAATGCCAATTCCATAGAATCCAGATTATTTAACTCTAAAGGGTAGTTAAATTTGCTTCCGGCCAGATTAATACCTAAAACAATAAGATCTGAGGCCATTGCCCAAAGAGGTATAATAGGCGGGCTTATATTATTTTTATCCAGCCAGATCAAAAAAAAGGATTCACTGAAAAGCTCTTTATACCTTATCTCTTCTTCTGAAAGGAAAAGAAAATCCAGCTCTGTATTTATAGCTATTTTATCCGGGCTTATAATTATTACCTCATCTATAGAAAAAGAGGGAGTAGCTTTCTCTATAGCAGCAAAGATCTTCTCAAGCTCCTCTTTTTCAATCTGATTGCCCCCGATTACTATCTTTTTCTTTCTTTTTTGCTCATTGGTAAAAAAGAGAGGCGGGATACCTATACCCAGTTGATTTATGTTCAATTGTTTAAAACTGCTGTTCCTATTATCCAGGTTAAGGT
>JAAYLO010000255.1 GCA_012521855.1 Halanaerobiaceae bacterium | reverse complement strand
CTTATAGACTGTATACTTACCATAAATTACTAAATCGGTTTAGTAATAAGTTAAAAAATTATGTATGTTTAGTTTCTCAAAAATCAGCCGGAAAAAAATATATAAGTTTTATCTTTAATATTCTACATAAGTGCAAAAATTCCTCTTTTTTTTTTATAAAAAATAAAAATCAAGCCTGAATCTGCAGAGAAGATAGAATAAAACATATTGTTTACAGGGCACAAAATATAAGATAGAATAAAATAGGTGATCATAAATGAATCAAGAGAAGGCGGAAATCCGGATATCTGTCAGGAACCTGGTAGAGTTTATTATGCGCTCAGGTGACATAGAAAGTGATTTTAATGGAAGAAGCAGGGGGCTGGAAGGAACCAGAGCCCATCAGAAGCTGCAGAAAGGACGGCAGTTGGAAAATTATCAGACAGAAATAAGTCTTTCCCATTCCATTGAATATGATGAATATATCCTGAATATAAGCGGGAGGACTGACGGAATTATAAAAAAGGACGGAGAGATCATTCTTGAAGAGATAAAGTCTACATATACTGATTTAATGAATATTGAGGAAGCTTATCCCCAGCATTGGGCTCAGGCCATGGTTTATGCATATATTTATGCCTTTGAGGAGAAACTAGACAGTTTATCTGTTCAACTGGTTTATTTTCAGCTGGAGACCGAAGAGATTAAGGAGATAAAAAGAGAATATACATTTCAGGAATTACAGGACTTTTTTTTCGGCCTTATAAAAGAATATCTATACTGGGCCGATTATATTTTCTCCTGGCAAAAGAAGAGGGATGAGAGCATAAACAGTTTAAGCTTTCCTTTTTCTTCTTACCGCCCGGGGCAGCGGCAGCTGGCTGTGGCGGTTTATAAGAGTATTGTGGAAGGGAAGAAATTGTTTGTACAGGCACCTACAGGGATTGGAAAGACCATTTCCACCTTATATCCGTCGATAAAAGCCCTGGCCAGTAATCAGGGAGAAAAGATCTTTTATCTGACGGCAAAAACAGTTACACAGCAGGTAGTTGAAGAAAATCTGGAACTTCTCTATAGGGATAAACTAAGATTAAAGTCCTTGACTTTGACTGCAAAAGACAAGATATGTTTTCAGGATGAAAAAAAATGCAATCCAGAATTCTGTCCTTATGCCAGAGGGCATTTTGACCGGGTAAATGATGCTTTAAAAGAAATTCTGGAGAAAGAAGATCTCATAAGCAGGGGAAAAATAGAATTATATGCAGGGAAACACCGGGTCTGTCCCTTTGAATTTTCTCTTGATCTGGCTCTATGGGTTGATCTTATTATCTGTGATTACAATTATGTCTTTGACCCACGGGTCTCCTTGAAACGCTTTTTCGAGGAGGGCGGAGATTATATTTTTTTGATTGATGAGGCACATAATCTGGTTGACAGGGCCAGGGATATGTATTCTGCTGAGCTCTATGAAAATGATTTTGTAAATCTGCTAAAGCTTCTCGAGGAAAATAAAGGCTCCCTGCAAAAAGATAAAGAGGAAAAGGTATATTATGTACTGGTCTCTTATCTTAATAAAATTATAGAAATGTACAGCTCATTTGATGACGGAATAGCTGCCGGGTCTCCGGTTAATAATGGCATCCTGGCCCGAAGGGAATTTGTTTATAAAAACAGCTTTATTCTGGAGGAAGAACCACTGGAGTATTACTCTCTATTATATGGTTTTACAAACAGGGCAGAGGAGCTTTTACTTATTAATAAAGATAAAGAGTGCCTTGAGCCGTTATTAGAACAATACTTTAATGTTCTGTCTTTTTTAAGGATAATAGATATTTATGATGAAAATTTTGTCCTTTATTATCAAAAGGATGGAGATGTAGAAGATGATGGACAGAAGATTAAGGTCTTCTGTCTTTCACCACATGAACAGCTGGCCCGTATACTGGCAAAAGGGAAGTCTGCAATCTTTTTCTCTGCTACTCTCATACCATTGGAATACCACCGGGAGATACTGGGCGCTGATGAAGATGATTATTTGCTGGAGCTTGAATCACCATTCAGCAGGGAGAATGTGGCTCTTTTAGTCCTCCCGGGGGTATCCACCAGATATACTGAGAGGGAAAAGGGTTATGAAATGATAGCTGACTATATTGCAGAAATATCTACTGCCAGAAGAGGCAATTATCTGGTCTTCTTTCCGTCATATGCTTATCTTTCAGCAGTAGTAGAGATATTCCAGCAAAAATATCCTGCTTTTGTGACCATTGTCCAGTCAAGGGACATGAATGAAAAAGAACGGCTGGAGTTTCTGGCTCAATTTGACTCAGGGAAAGCCATTATTGCTTTTGCAGTACTGGGTGGTGTTTTTTCTGAGGGAGTGGATTTGAAGGGAGAGAGATTGATTGGCTCTATAATCATTGGTGTTGCCCATCCCCTGATTTGTCTGGAAAGAGAATTGATAAAAAAATTCTTTCAGGAGAAAAACAATTGTGGTTATGAATATGCCTATCTTTACCCGGGAATCAATAAGGTTTTGCAGGCAGCCGGCAGGACCATACGGACTGAAACAGATCTGGGTGTAATAGCCCTGATAGGTGAACGCTTTAATACACATCGTTATAAAAAATTGTTCCCGCATTGGTGGAAAGATGTAAAGAGGGTGGTCTTCAGCAGGGAAGAAATAAAAAATGAGCTGGATAAGTTCTGGATGAAAGCAGGTCCTATAGGGGAATAATATCAGTAAAAAGAAGAGATATTTTCTTTTTTTTCTTTTTAGGTTATAATAGTATTTAAAGATTGTTTTTTTATCACGGCTGTTACATATTTTCTCCAGGCCAATTTTTTTTAAATGGGGTATTTTCATGTCAGGAATTAGTTCAATTTTTTTAAAAATTATCCGATACCTGTTTGCGAAGGATGTAAATATCGGGGAAAAATTGTTGTTTCTCTTGCCTGCCATATATTTGCTTTTTCCTTTTGATATTATTCCAGACCTGATACCATTTTCAGGTCATCTGGATGATATAGCCGTCCTGCTATTTATGTGGCCGCTTGTTAAATCACTACTGAACAGATATTATAACGGGACAGGCTATGACGGCGGGAATAAAAAGAAAGAAAAAGATACAATTGATATCGGGCAGGATGATTATGAGATAAATTAGTAAAAGGTAATAACTGAAAACAGATAGAAAGATGCGGAAGGTGTGGTATAACAGATGATGACTTTTAAGGGAGTACCGGTTTCAAAGGGAATCGTTATAGGAAGGGTATTTAAGTATTCAAAAAGAAAGCCCATAATAAATTGTTATAAGATAACTGAAGACCAGATTGAGATAGAAATCAGACTTTTTGATGCGGCAAAGGAGAAAGCCAACAAAATATTAAGGGAGATAAAAAAAGAGGCAGATCATGATCTGGGTACGATGGAAGCACAGATTTTTGATGCCCATATACATATGTTAAATGACCCTGTTCTTGATGAAACCATCAAAGACCTGATAAAAAATGAGAAAATAAATGTTGAAGGAGCAATTAAGCAGGCTGTAGATGATCTAAGTGAAAAGTTTATGAAGCTCAACAATAATTATTTTAAAGAAAGGCTGAAGGATATACAGGATGTTGTAAATCTTATTTTGAATGCCCTGGATGGAAAAAGCAGCAAGCTTATAGATTTGTTTGAAAGCTCAGTAATAGTGGCTGAAGATTTAACCCCTTCCGAGACTGCCCTTATTAATAAGGAAAGGCTGGCCGGCTTTGTCCTGACAGAAGGCGGTATGACTGCCCATACTACAATTATAGCAAAGAGCCTGATGATTCCTACGGTGATTTATGTAGAGGAAAACATCCTGAATCATGTTAAAAACGGTGAAACCATAATTCTTGATGCTGTAAAAGGGGAAGTTATTGTTGAGCCTGATGAAGAGACCCTTGAATTGTATAAACATAAAATTGTGCTGTATAATAAAAAAGAAAAAGAACTCCTGAAACTGAAAGATGAACTTTCTGTAACCAGAGATGGCTGTAAAATTGAACTGGCTGCAAACATCAACTCACTGGATGAAATAAACTCAGTTTTTCAGGTAAATGGAGACGGGATAGGGCTTTTGCGGACGGAATTTTTCTTTCTAAAGGAAGAACATCTCCTTGATGAAGAAAGGCAGTACAGAATCTATCGAGAGATAGCTGAAAAGATGAAAGGGAAACCGGTAGTAATCAGGCTTATTGATATTGGGGGAGATAAAGACTTACCGTATTTTGATGCCCCAAAGGAAATCAATCCCTTCCTCGGCTGGAGGGGTATCCGTATTTCCCTGGAGAGGCAGGATATCTTCCGGGTTCAGCTGAAAGCCCTGTTACGGGCCAGTTGTCATGGTAATATCAAGATATTGATACCTTTTATTTCTTCAATTGAAGAACTGAGGAAGGTTAAAGGATTGATAATAGATATAGAAAACGAGCTGGAGCAGGAGAATATTGAATATAACCGGAATATAGAGATAGGCCTAATGATAGAAATTCCTTCTACAGCTATACTGGCTGATGTATTTGCAAAGGAAGTAGACTTTTTCAGTATCGGGACAAATGATCTTATTCAATATACCATTGCTGTAGACAGGAACAACAGTAAAATAGCCGGTCTTTATTCACCATATCATCCTGCAGTATTGAAATTGATAAATCATGTAGTAAAGGCTGCTAAAAATGAGGGTATCGCTGTCAGTGTCTGCGGGGAGGCTGCTGCTAACCCGTATCTTGTTCCTATTTTTATCGCCATGGGAATAACTGAACTAAGTATGAGTAGTGCTTACATACTTGAGACAAAAAAACTGATCAGAAAAATTGACCGGAAAGAACTTGATTATCATCTTGAAAAAGTAATGAATATGACCATTGCTTCAGAAATAGAGGAATATCTTATCAGTATGAACCTGCGGTAAATATTGGAGGTTGTTAAAATTGAATAATCTTACATATTGGAAAAATGGTCTTAAAGACGGTATTCCTATAGCACTGGGTTATTTTGCCGTATCATTTAGCTTTGGTATACTTGCCGGGAACTATGGCCTCAGCCCTTTTCAGGCAGTATTTATGTCAGCAACTAATTATACATCTGCCGGACAATTTGCAGCACTCGGCCTGATTGCTAATTCAGCGGGCTATATAGAAATGGCCGTTGCCCAGTCAATTATTAATCTGAGATATTTTCTAATGTCCTGTTCTCTGTCCCAGAAAATAGATACAGATAAAGCTTTTTTTCATAGATTTTTACTGGCCGCTGGTATTACAGATGAGATTTTTGCTGTATCTGTTTGTAAAAAGGGCAGGCTCCATCCTTTTTATAATTATGGATTGATGAATATGGCCATGCCGGGCTGGGCACTGGGCACACTGGCGGGGATTGTTTCCGGCAGTATTTTGCCTGAGCGGATAGTAAGTGCTTTGAGTATTGCCCTATATGCGATGTTTATAGCAGTAATTATACCGCCGGCAAAAGGAGACCGAATACTGGCAGGAATAATTCTATTGTCTATTCTTGTAAGCCTGCTTTTTGCATATATTCCTGTAATCAATAAGATATCATTGGGTTTCAAAATAATAATCCTGACAATATTAATAGCAGGTGGTGCAGCATTTCTATTTCCTGTAAGTGGTGATAGAGATGAGGAATAATGTATATGTATATATCCTGATTATGGCCGCTGTTACATATCTGATTAGATTGGCACCCCTGATTTTATTCCGGAAAGAAATAAAGAGTATTTATATTAAATCATTCCTGTATTATGTGCCTTATGTTACCCTGGCTGTGATGACTTTCCCGGCCATATTAAGTGCTACAGAAAATATCTGGTCCGGCCTTACCGGATTTATAGTATCCCTTATACTGGCCTACAGGGGCCAAAGCCTTTTCAGGGTTGCAATGCTTGCCTGTCTATCTGTTTTTCTTGTTGAACTTATAATATAAAAATTGTGGAATCAAATTATAACTGGAGGTATAAAACATGGAAACAAATCTTAAGAAAAAACGGGTTTTTTCAGGTATTCAACCGACAGGACAAATTCATATTGGTAATTACGTAGGTGCCTTAAGTTTATGGGTAGAGAATCAGGATCAGTATGATAATATCTTCTGCATAGTTGATTTACATTCATTAACCATTCCTGAAAAAGTAAAGCCAGATTATTTACGCAGAAAAGTTAAGGAAGCGGCAGCCCTTTATCTGGCCTGTGGGATTGATCCTGATAAATCAACAATATTCATCCAGTCCCAGGTAACCCAGCATGCCGAGCTGGCCTGGCTTTTAAACTGTGTTACCCCGATGGGCTGGCTGGAAAGAATGACACAATTTAAGTCAAAAGCGGAAAGCCTGGAGACTGTTGGAACGGGCCTGTTTGATTATCCAGTATTGATGGCAGCAGATATTTTATTATATAAAACAGATTATGTCCCTGTTGGAGAAGACCAGAAACAACATATTGAGATTACCAGGGATATAGCTCAACGCTTCAATCATATGTATGGAGAAGTATTTAAGATACCTGAAGAATTAATGAGGAAAAGCGGTGCCAGGATTATGGGTTTTGATGATCCTGAAAGCAAGATGAGTAAAAGTATTGGTGAAGTTAAGAAAAGACATTCCATAGGACTCCTTGATCCGCCTGATACGGTTAAAGATACAATCATGAAAGCTACCACTGATTCCAACAGGGAACTGCGTTTTGAATATGCTTCGCCGGGAGTAAAAAATATGCTGGTATTGTATGAAGCCCTAACCGGAAAATCGAGGGAAGAAATAGAAAAACATTTTGAAAACAGCAATTACGGCACCTTAAAGAAGGAGTTGATCGATGTAGTAGTAGAAACCCTGAAACCAATACAGGCAAGATTTGAAGAAATCATCAGGGAAGAGACTTATTTAAATAATATATTGAAAGAAGGCAGAGAGCGGGCAACTGAAATTGCCGGAGATACACTGGATATCGTCAAGCGAAGCATGGGCCTTTCATTATGATGGACCTTTATATAGGGATAATATGATAAAGTGAGGGGAGAGAATTGTGTTTTTCAGCTTTTACAGAAGGGTAATCCCATATTTGCTATGTTTCCTTTTCTGTTTATCTATATCTTTTCCTGTACCGGCCGGGGATCTGTATGATATAGTAATACTGAATGGACGGGTTATTGACCCGGAAACTGAAAGGGATGAAGCTGGCCTCAATATAGGAATTAATGGTAGACAGATAGTCCGGATCAGCAGGGAGCCTTTGTCCGGTAAAAGGGTAATTGATGCCACAGGCCTGGTGGTTGTACCCGGTTTTATTGACCCCCTTTCTTATGATCCCAATCCAATCGGGTCCTGGTATAAGCTGGCAGACGGTGTTACCACCAATCTGGCCCTGCATGGCGGAGCAGTAAGCCCTGCTGAATATTTTGAAAAACACAACAAACTGGACCCGCCCCTGAATTATGGAACTTCCTTTTTTGTTGCTAAAATGAGAAGTAGAATGCAGCCAAATCCTTATCTCAGGCTGACCAGTGAAGAAATAGAGAAATTGGCAGAGGCAGCAGAAAAAGCCCTGAAAGAAGGGGCCATGGCCATATCCTTCAGTCTGGAGTACTATCCCGGGACAAAAAGAGATGAAATTGTCCCATTGATGAAACTGGCAGCTGAATATAATGTTCCGGTTTTCTTTCATCTGCGTTATTCAACAATGTTCGGGAGTGGCGGCAATAATATTGATGGAATAAATGAGGTACTGGATTATGCCAGGGAAACAGGTGCTGCCATTCACATTGACCATATAAACAGTACTGGCGGAACCTTTTCCATGGAGGAGTCACTGGCTCTGCTGCGCCAGGCCAGGGCAGAGGGGTTAAGGGTAACAGCATGTACCTATCCCTATAATTACTGGGCTACCCGTCTGTCTTCTCCGCGCTTTGATGAGGGCTGGCAGGAGAGATTCCGGATAGATTATGATGATTTGCAGTTAATTGGTCATGAAGAGAGGATGACAGAAGAAAGTTTTAAGAAGTATAGGTCTGAAAAGGGGGTTCTGGTAGCAGCATATGCTATACCTGAGGAAGATCTGGTCAGGTCACTTAAGGAAGATTATATAATGATCGGCAGTGATGGTATGATTGAGCCCGATCCCTATGGAAGAGGCCCGGGTATGAACAATCATCCCCGGGGTGCAGGGTGTTTTTCGAGGGTAATAGCAAAATATGTCCGTGATGAAAAGGTGATTTCCCTGATGGACGCAGTGAAAAAGATGACCCTCTTACCGGCACAGCTCCTTGAAGAAGAGGTACCGGCACTTAGAAAGATGGGCCGTATACAGGAAGGAATGGATGCAGATATTGTTGTTTTCAATTATGATGAAATCGAGGATAAGGCTGATATAATTAATCCTGCACAGTATTCGGAAGGGATTTATTATGTCCTCGTGAACGGACAGGTGGTAATAGATGAAGAAGGGATTCACCGGGATGTCAGGGCCGGTGAGCTAATCCGCAGCTATTTTGATTAAGGAGAGGAAATATTTTTACGGAAATCCATCAGGGCCATTTTAATAATAATTTGTTTCATGGAACTGGTTTGTCCTTTATTTGCTGCAGTTATTTTGCTCTTCAGTGTTTTTGTAAACGCCTTGACTAAGAAAAAGTTTGTATGAGGAGTGATCATTATGAAAATCGAAGGGGTATGGCTCCCTGTAATTACACCATTTTATGAGAATAAGATTGATTTTGTATCATATAAGGGGCTGATTGACCATTATATCAAACAGGGAATCAGTGGTATTATTCCTCTCGGAACTACTGGTGAATCTCCCGTAATAGAAGAAGATGAGTTTCTGGAATTGGTGGAAAAGACGGTAGAATATGTAAACAATCGTGTTCCTGTCATGATCGGAGTTGGGGGAAATTATACCAGGAATGTAGTCCGGAAGCTGAAATTATTAGAGAAATATAGAATTGATGGTATTCTATCCGTCAGTCCATATTACAATAGACCAGATCAGAGGGGAATCTATGAACACTTCCGGACCATTGCAGAGAATACAGATCTGAATATAATTATTTATAATATTCCCTACCGGACAGGGAGGAATATCGAAAATGAGACCATATACAGGTTAGCAGAAATAAAAAATATAATAGGGATAAAAGACTCCTCAGGAGATATAAAACAATCCATGGAACTCTTGATAAATAAACCTGAGGGTTTTTCTGTCCTTACGGGGGAAGACATTCTTTTCTACATAACTCTTGTAAATGGCGGAGACGGCGGAATACTGGCTTCTTCTCATCTGTTTACTTCAGATTTTGTGGATGTTTATAAACTTGTCATTGATGGTGAATACAAAAAAGCCTTTGAGAAATGGAAGAGCTTATACAAGGTAATCCCATTGTTGTTTAAAGAACCCAATCCTGCCCCATTGAAGTACTGCCTGAAGAAACTGAATCTGATCAGATCTCTGGAAACAAGGCTGCCCATACTCAGAATATCAAACGGGCTTGCCAGTGAACTGAACGGGGTTCTTGAGAGCAGCTAGAATAATAAGGAGCAGTATAATGAAAAACAGATTGCTAAAAATTATTCTCTTTTCTCTGATGCTTCTCCTGTCCGGCACAAATAGTACCATATTAAATGCACAGGAAAATGAAGCTGAAAGCCTGGAAAACAGCTCTCTGGAAATACTGGAAATTTTAAGAGAGGATAAGAATATCCTTGATTACTTCTTGCGGCGGGATGATAAAGCTGTATTAAGTTCTGGAATAGAAACTTTTGCCGTAGATGATGAGGAGAGGATCTACTTATCTAATTATGCCACAGGCAAGATACTGGTCTTTCACAAAAATGAATTGATTGAGGAGATAAATATATCTGCTTTTTCACAACCCAGGGATATAGCAGTAAATGCAGGTTTTCTCTATATTTTTGAGGATACAGGTAAGATAAGCGGGATATCTCTAGCAGATAAGGAGACAGTAAAGGAATTTACTGTTCCTGCCATAATGGCCAATACAGCAAAACAAAATGTTCTGGAGATTGGACTCCCTGTTTGTTTTATCAAAGATTATTTTCATAGCCAGATATCTGTTTTTTATAGCAATGACCATGTTTATTTTCCTTTTCATGATACGAAGGGGGGACTGCCCCTTGATGAATACAGACTGCCTGTTGCTGGAGACAGGGTGTATAAAAGACTGCTCTCTTTAGATAAATATAAAAACATCTACATCCTGGGAACAGAAATAGAGGATAAGGAAGACAGGATTGAGATCAGGGAGATTGTCTGTAAGTACAGTTATACAGGGGAATTGCTGGGTATATTTGAAACAATCAATGATAAAAATTACATCACTCCCTATAATTATATCTCTGTAAGTGAAAGCGGGAATACCTATCAGCTCCTGATATTGGAAGAAAGTGTGAAGGTTTACAGGCTGGACTTTACTGAGGTTAATGAGCTGGTCTTAAGTTCTGAAGAAAATACTGAAGATGAAGCTGATGATACCGGTAAAAACGCCCGGGGGGCAGCTGAAGACTATACTAAAAGAATAGCCCTTTATAATAAAGCTGTAGAGCTTATTAATCTCAGGTGGATCTATAACCCCCGGAAGAATGCTTCCAGATTAAGTGATGTTTTCATGCCATATTATTTACAGGGCATTGATGAAGAAAGGGAGATGGAGGGTATCCCATACTGCTGGGGTGGATTTGATTCTTTGCATAAAAAAAGTACAAATCAGAAATGGGACAACTTCCTGGATGCCATTGATAAGGGAGCTGCTGCAGGCAATCTCGGGATTACCCCCAATTATATCCCTGGAACCGCGGGACTGGATTGTTCGGGTTTCATATCTGCAGTACTGGGCCTGGAGAAAAGAGAACCTAGCTGGAATTTTCTTTACAGCCGCCAGTTTACAGATAAGATAACTTATAATGAACTGCTTTTCATGGATTTACTCGTTAAGAATGGACATATGTTTTTTTACTTTGACGACAACAATTATGGTATTACTTCCATAGAAACAAACACCATGGGGAGTGAATGGAAGGTTAAATTTTTCAACTGGTCCTGGCGGGCCTTGCGGGATATGGAGTATTGTGCCAGAAGATATAAAGGCCTGGATGACTGAAGGACCCGGGAATAATATATGGCAAAGGCGGTTATATTTAATGAAAAACAAAAGATATATCCTGATAGTATTATTTATTCTTACAATAGCAGGGAGTATTTTGGGATTAAGATTTTACCAGGAGCTGGAAACATACCGGAAACAGGTATCTGAGATTGAGATTTTTGATATTGATTTATCTGAGATTCCGGATGGAGAGTATACCGGCAGTTATGAAGTAAAATTGGTTAGTGCCGAAGTAAAGGTGCTTGTAAAAAATCATGAAATTATAGATATAATACTATTATCCCACCATCATGGCAGAGGCGGGGCAGCTGAGGTGATTCCAGATAGAGTGGTAGAAGAGCAGTCACTACAGGTAGATATGATATCTGGAGCTACTTCAAGCAGTAAGGTGATATTAAAGGCTATAGAAAATGCCTTTAAAAACAGGTAGATATGGAACAGGACAGTGGGTATTTAAAGATAAAAAAAGGGGTTATCTCATCTGGAGGCAACCCCTAAAATGATGCTTAAACGGCCCCTGCCTACATGACTTTTTAAATGGATTCAAGCCTAATATTTGTGATGATAATATATTTTTAAAACTCCTCTCACGAGAGAGATGAAAAACAGGGCTCCTAGCAGGGTGAAAAAGACAATCTGATTAAAAAAACTGGCGATAATTGTTGCAAAACCTAAACCCAGTAAACAGATCAGCAATCCCCAATTACCTGATTTTTGCATTATTAAAATATTGCGCTCATCGTTTTCATTTATATACATCTTTCTTAGTGCATCCTTATCTCTGAGAGCTTTCAGGTGTTGTATCAGGGAATATATCTGGATGATTTCAAGGGTTAAAAATATACCCAACTGAAACCCTTTGTTGAAATCAGGCAGTACTGGTAAGCTGTCTTTAAAAAATAGCAGGGCTAAATATGTTAGTGCCAGCAATATAGTACTTACTAATAAACATATGGACCTCTTATGTACCTTCTTTTGATATTTTTCCATCATAAACCTCCTCCACTTCAGAAAAATCAAATACCTCTTCAATACTCAACCCAAAGAATCTGGAAATTTTGTAGGCAAGGATTAAAGATGCTGTGTATTTCTCACATTCCAGTGAGGTAATGGTCTGTCTTGTTACTCCTACCGCCCGGGCAAGTTCTTCCTGTGATAATCTGTGTTTTTTCCGTAATTCTTTTATCCTTGTTTTCAAAATATCACCACATTTCTGCAAAGTTAACTTTACATTTTTAGTATAGTATACTTTGCAGAAAAAGTCAAGTATACTTTGCATAAATATTTTATTGGAATTTTTGCATTTCAGTAAATAATAAAGTATAATTAATACGAGTGAACAGTAAAAGGAATGATTGTCTTGATTAAGGGTCTGGGTGTTGATCTTGTTGATATAAAGAGGATCGAAGAGCTAATCAATAAAAGGGGCCAGGCGTTTTTGGAAAAGGTATTTACTCTCCGGGAGATTGAATACTGTGAAAGCAAAGCCGCCCGGTACCAGCATTATGCAGCAAGATTTGCAGCAAAAGAAGCAGTTGTGAAAATGCTGGCTGGGGCTGAAGGGATTGGCTGGAAAGATATTGAAGTTTTGAAAGCCGGCAATGGCAAGCCGGAATTGGTTTTGTCCGGCCAGGCCAGGAAGGCAGCTGACAGGTTGGGGATAAAGAGACTGCACTTGAGTATATCTCACGAAAAAGAACTGGCTATTGCCCAGGTAATAGGGGAGGATGATTAGGTGATTGTTCTTGCTCCTGAAGAAATGAGAAGAGTTGATGTGAGGGCTGTCCAGGCGGGTATTCCAGAACTCATATTGATGGAAATAGCCGGAAGGGGTGTTGCAGAAAAGGCCAGGCTGATACTGGAAGGATATAATGAGGATTCTGAACATGACCATGCACAGGAAATGAGCCCGATGAATAGGAATGGTAGAGGTAAAACAGTTGTAATAGCGGGGAAAGGAAATAACGGCGGGGATGGCCTGACAGCAGCCCGTTATCTTGATATGTGGGGATATGATGTAAAGATATTGATGATTTCCCCTGAAGATGAACTTAAAGGAAGTTCCCTGGTAAATTATAAAATATGCCGCCTGAGGGAAATGGATATAGTAAATTTGACAGTAGATAGTAAAGGGAATTTTGAGAGAATAGAGAATTATATTTCCGGGGCTGATATACTTATTGATGCGTTATTTGGTACCGGTATTAAGGGTAGTGTAAAAGAGCCCTACAGGGGAATAATAAAATCTATAAACAACTTTGCAGGTACAGTACTCTCTGTTGATATACCGTCAGGCATTGACGGAGAGACGGGGGAGGTTCTGGGTAATGCAGTTTATGCTGATTATACAATAACAATGGCCTATCCCAAGATCGGCCTCCTTGTTTTTCCGGGACGTGAGTATTGTGGTGAGATAGAAGTTGTAGATCTGGGTGTTCCTGAGGAATTTGCCCTGGAGCAGAATCCTGCTCATTTTGTCCTTGATGATGATGAAGCCCTGGCTTTATTGCCGCCACGGCTGAGGGATTCTCATAAAGGCAGTTACGGAAGTGTGGGTATTGTGGGGGGCAAGTCCGGTATGTCCGGTGCACCTTCTCTGGCTGGTCTTGCAGCCCTGAAAACAGGTGCCGGTCTGGTCAGGGTGCTTGTTCCGGAAGATATTCAGTCCATAGTGGCTGCTTATTCAGCAGAACTTATGACAATGTCTCTGAAGTCAAAAGAGGATTCTTTTTCTGTTGAAGACCAGAGAATAGTGGAAGAATTGATGGATAATTCTACAGTAATTGCAGTGGGGCCAGGTCTCGGGTACTCAGCAAGAAGTACTTTGCTGGTAAACAGATTGCTGGAGGAATATCAGGGCCCTCTGGTCATTGATGCAGATGGTATTAATTCCATAAATGATCTTGATTTGCTGAAAAAGAGGAAGGCCCCTCTTGTCCTGACACCACATCCCGGCGAGATGGCCAGATTAACGGGGAAAAACACAAAAGAAATACAGGCTGACAGGATAAATACTGCACGTAGTTTTGCCCTTCAGTATGAGCTGTTTCTGGTTCTTAAGGGGGCTGCAACAGTGATTGCTTTCCCTGATGGAAAAGTATATATAAACCCTACAGGTAATGAGGGCATGGCTACAGCAGGCAGCGGTGATGTTCTTACAGGTATGATGGCTGGATTGCTGGCCGGTGGAATGAAGACTGGAGAAGCAGCTGTACTGGCTCCCTATCTTCACGGATTAGCCGGTGATCTGGCTCTTGATGAGTTGACTTCATATAGTATGACTGCAGGAGATATTATTTCACATATCAGTACAGCAATAAAATACCTTGGTCAGGGATGATACTCAATGAATAATATTACCCGCCCTGTATGGGTTGAGATTAATCTGGATAATCTTAAGTTTAATCTGCGTCAAATAAAGAAAGAGCTTTCCAGTGAGACAATGGTAATGGCCGTTGTGAAGGCAGATGCATATGGTCATGGTGCTGAAGCAGTGGCAAAGACCCTCATTGAAGAGGGGGTTGACAGACTGGGTGTGGCTATACCTGAAGAAGGTGTCCAGCTGCGTGAAGCCGGTTTCAGGATTCCAATCCATGTTCTGGGAGAGCTCATGCCTGAGCAGTATGAACTGGTGATGGAATATGATTTAATCCCTACTGTAGCGAAAAAAGAGACACTGGAAGCCCTGAACAGAATGGCAGCAGGAAGGAAAGTCAGGAAAAAGGTCCATATAAAACTCGATACGGGAATGGGGCGCATCGGTCTTAATACGGAAGAGGCAGTTGATTTTATAAAACATGCAATGAATTTAAAAAATATAGAGCTTGAGGGGCTGATGACCCATTTTGCTTCTGCTGATGAGGAAGATAAAGAATATACCTATTATCAATGGGAGAGGTTTAATTATGTTTTACGGAAACTGGAGGAGGAAGGTATAGAGATACCTTTAAAACACGCTGGAAACAGTGCAACAGTAATCGATCTACAGGAATTCCAGCTTAATATGGTAAGACCGGGAATAGCCCTTTACGGCCTCCCCCCTTCTTCAGAGGTAAGACTGATAGATCTGAAACCTGTTTTGAGCTGGAAGGCAAGAATTGATTTTTTGAAGGAACTTCCTCCCGGGGCAGGAATCAGTTACGGGATTACATTTATTACTGAGAGAAAAAGCAGGATCGCTACGATACCTCTTGGATATGCTGACGGTTATTCCAGATTGCTTTCAAATAAAGCTTATGTACTGATCAAAGGCCGGAAGGCACCTGTCAGGGGAAGGATCTGCATGGATCAGTTTATGGTTGATGTGACAGATATCCCCGGTGTAGAGCTGGGAGATGAAGTGGTTCTGATTGGAAGCCAGGGAAATGAAACAATTACTGCTACAGAGATAGCAGATATGATCGGAACCATAAATTATGAGGTTTTGTGCAATATCTCAAAGAGAGTGCCGAGGAGGTATATTTCAAGTAGTAGGGGGGAAAATGGATTATGATCGAGAAAGAAATTATTATTATGAATAAAACTGGTCTGCATGCCCGGCCTGCTGCTGTTTTTGTTGAGATGGCAGATCGATTTGAATCAGAAATAGAATTGATCTATGATGGAATTAATGTTAATGCCAAGAGTATCATCGGTGTTTTATCATTGGGTATCGGCAAAGGAGACAGGGCTATATTGAGAATTTCCGGCAGTGATGAAAAAGAGGCTATGGAAAAAATGTTGCAGCTTATTGAAGGCCGTTTTGGTGAAAAGGAGGAATAATAATGATTTTATCAGATGGAACAATCACTAGTTTAATCGAGGAGGGTATTTTGAAGATAAGTCCTCTAATGGAGTATCAGATTCAACCTGCGTCAGTAGATCTGAGGCTGGGTACAAACTTCCTGAAATTAGATGAAAACATGACTGAAATAATGACACTGGATTCAGAAATTAAATATATAAGTTATGATTCTGAAGAAATTGTTATCCCTCCCCATTCCTTTCTGCTGGCAACAACAATGGAACATATCGAACTTCCCGCTGATATTACTGCTTTTGTTGAGGGTAGAAGCTCTATCGGGAGGATGGGATTGTTTATACAGAATGCCGGCTGGGTTGATCCGGGCTTTAAAGGCCAGATTACCCTGGAATTGTATAATGCCAACTGCCTGCCCATAAAACTTACAGCAGGCCGCAGGATTTGCCAGCTGGTTCTGGCCAGACTGGATCAGGAAGCGCTTAATCCCTATCATGGAAAATACTTGAACCAGAAGAATGCTGTAGGAAGCAGGATTTATAAAGATATAGAAAACCAGTAAATCATGCTGGGATAAGTTACCGGATAATACTCATCTCCCTTGATTGACAGTATATTGGACTTGTTGTATACTTAAATAGCAGGTCCTTATATTAGTCATATTTAAGAGGTGAGAATATGGCAGGAGATATAAAAAAACGCTCCAGAAAGAGTCTCAGTAAAGAGGAAAAAGAGAAAATAGCTGAAGCTATGATTGAAGGGTATAAAAAAATGGCTAAACTAAATCTAGAGATAGCTGAGGAAGGAATGACATCTCCAGATGAGACTGATTGATTGTCTCATCTTTTCTTTTCCTTAATTAATTATTATAGAATTGCTTACAGTGATGTATAAATG